>JBLIRP010000001.1:0-111463 GCA_049472355.1 bacterium
AGGGTTTCAAAGTCTTCGAAGTTGTCCTCACCGCCGGCAACCACAGTATTGGGAGCCTTAATGGTGAGCTCCATCCTGGCGGGGATGATCCTACCGTCATCATCCAGGGACCCATTGGGACGAGCGATGATCTTGAGTTTTCCGTCCTCGATGCCGACCACGAGGCCGGCGAATGCCGCGTCTAGATCCGCTGCTTCCACGGCTGCCTTCAGTTTTTGTCCAAGGACCGTTTCCAGCACCTGTATACTGCCATAAAGGCCCCCTGGGAGTGTTACGTCGTAGACCTGGGTTCCATCTCCGCGGTCGACCCCGAGGCGGAAACTCAGCCCGGCATAGTCCGGACCATTGAAATCATTGGGCTTCCCAAAGGCGATCAGGACGGCGTTTCCCTTGGGATCGTCCACTTGGCTGACCGTCTCACCCTGAGCCGTTTGATGGAAGCCGAAGCCCCACTCCGTCAGCACTTCTCCCGGGGAAGGCGTGTTCCCTGTCAAGCCCTCCAGTACGGTGCCGAGCTTGATGGTAGTGTCGTCGACAACCCGGATTTCGCTGTTGTACAATGTCCCCGGCGCCGAGAACAGATTGCCGTTGCTGAGGATGTGGACGTAATTCCGGCCTGATGAGGAGAGGTCGATGGTGTCCGTCCCACAGCCGCCCTCTTCCGCAATGCTGGCGACACCCCACTCTCCCTTGAAGACATAGCTGTCGTTGCCGCTACCACCGAGAAACTGGTCGTAATCCGCTGGATTGCCCCGTTCGATCACCGCCAGCGTGTCGTTACTTGGACCGCCTTCGACCGTATCGCTGCCGGAGCCGCCCACCAGATAGTCGTCACCGGAACCGCCGATCAAATGGTCGTCGCCCGTATACCCATAGACACTGTCGTCGCCCGAGCCGCCGAGTACGATGTCCTGCCCGTCCTCCGCGTCATCTGCAGGGTCGTGACTGCCGTCTCCATAGAGCGTGTCATCTCCATCTCCGCCGTAAAGAACATCCGATCCATTGCTCCCGACGAGGACATCCGCTCCATTGCCTCCCAGCAGGGCATTGGCATCATTGTCCACAGGTGCGACCAGCGTGTCGTCACCCTTTCCGCCGTCCACGCCAAAGACCTGAAGCAACTGGTGGTCTCCGGCAACGCCGGGATCGCTCAGTTCTATGGGATTTTTCATTTCCGGGGTCGGATAAAAGGTGATTCTCGTGTTAGCGCCGTCCCTTAAGACCTTGACGTAGTAGACCGTGCCCGACACCAGGCCGTTAATCGAAGTGCCATCCGTAACCTTGTACAGAACGGCCTCACCGGTCTTCAAGGTCTTATTATCGAACAGGGCATTAGCGAGCTGAAGGGTGTGTTTGTCCGGTAATGAATACTGTCCATGTGAAAAATCGACGACCAAACGCGACTCTTCTTCCGTTCCGTAGATCCGATCTCCCTCGCCGGACCCCACCACGTGAGTGATCCAGAACACCTCGCCTGCTTCGCCTCCGGAAACTCCGCTGGCCGAGCGCTCGGGTATGGCGGCAATGTCGGTCAGACTACTACCAACCCATGTAACCTGCATGTTCCCCATATTGGCGAAGGTGATTCTCCAGGGAAATGCCTTTGTCCCCATGCCGGAGACCATCACTTTTGGGGCCACATCCAGAGTCTTGCCACCAAGCTTTCCGTTAATGGCGGCCTGGAGTATTTCCTGGATCCGGTCGGGCGCGGCGTTGTAATCAATGTCTGCGGTCGTGGCACTGATTGGTATATTCCTCTTGTCGCTAAAACTTACATTCAGCCGGAACGCACCTCCCGTAGCCTTTGTATAGATCTCCCATGTCTGATCTATTGCTGTTCGCCCTTGCGACCGAACGGGCACAACGTTACGAGTCACGCCTTCTACGGTAGCAGTGGCGCCTACTAGTGCATTCGCAATCGGCTTGGGCTCGGCAAAGGTGACCGTCCATGTCGTAGTCTCATCCTGGACATTCTTTGATTTTGTTACGCTGAAGTCGTTCCGTCCCAAAAGTGCCGCCATTTCCTTTTTGAACCTTTGTTGGTCCAGCTCATCGGTGTTGGCGCTGCTAAATTCAAAAGACCTCTCAGATTGTCCTTCCACCCTGAGGGTCATAGACCCTTGCAGTCCATGAACGATATAGGTCCACCGTTCCTGAACGGGCAGACTCCCTGCAAGGGGTGGTGGGTCCGGCAAATGCACCTGCGCATCAAACGCCACCGCAGCGTCCGTCAGGTTGACCGAGACACTTCGACCGAATTTTGAATAATCGAGAACATTCATTGTGCCGTCGGGCTGAGCCACGGCCCCCCCGAACAGAGCTCCCGGTAACTCCCCCACGTTCTTGAACTTGTATGTGTTGTTGCCCTGACCGCCGGTAAGATCGACAATGCCATAGGCGACGATCTTAGGATCATCCTGTCCTTGGACCCTGACAGTCACCTTGTTCGCGGCCCTGCCGCCTGACGGCTCGATGGTAATCTCTATGTCCTCTGTGATAGCCTCAAGATTCAAGTCATACTGACTTGCACGATTCATATGCCCGATGGTCAGCTTGGAGGTCGGCAACGTCTTGATGTGCAGCGTATCGGGTAGAGCGGGCGGAGCAACCGGGGCGCGGCTGATCAGGAATTGGAAATTGTTAATGTCACAATTGTTGAGCAGGTTTCCCCCCTGCATGACCGACAGCCTGTTACCCGCGTTCAGGGAGATGGTGAGTGGGTGATTCACCAGTGAGAAATCGAGCGTGTTTTCTCCCTTGGTGTCGAATACCGTGTCCGTTCCCCAGCCATCCTCGAAATGGTACGTATCGTCCCCTTCGCCGCCGTACAGGGCGTCGTTCCCTGGGCCGCCGAACAGGTGGTCGTTGTCCTTTCCACCGATCAACAAATCGTTTCCTGCCTTTCCGATCAGTACGTCGACGTCGGACTTATACCAATTGGGAGCGGGCTTGGTCGTTTCGAGTAATTGGATCGTTGCGACCGGTATATTGGGGAGATGTGCGTTCCTCAGGTCGTCGATATAATTTAAATCCCCGTTGCCACCGCCGATCAGGATGTCAGCGGCAGTGCCCCCCACGATAAAGTCGTCACCGACTCCCCCGGCGAGCTTGTTGCTGACGGTATTAAAGCCAAACAGGACATCCTTCTTGGTGCCGGCGATGAGGATGTCGATGTTGTTGATGCCATTTGCGTTGGAGCCATTGATGTTCGTCGCGCTTTTCGGATTCAGGGTGAATTTCGCTCCACCGATCGGGTTCGTCTCTTCTTTTAGGAGTGCGTCAAGATTCGCACGAAGCGTGTCGGTGGACGAACGGTCGGGGTCAGAATCGCAGTAGGTGAGTACATCCACGCCCCCGCCCCCGTCCAGCGTACCTTTGAGGCTTGCGCTTTTCTGAATGACAAAGACATCATTGCCAGGCCCGCCCGTGATGTTATAAGGCCGGAACTTGCCCTTGATCGTCACGCTGTTTCCGTCTTGTTTCGCGATAATCTCGTTTTTGCCTATGAAAATTTTAAGAGAATCGCCGATTTGACTGAAATCGAATGTGTCCTTGCCGCCGGCTTGTGCCGTGGGAGCGGGTTCAAGGCCTCCGGGGTTCGGCACGGGCACACGTTCATCGATGGTGATCGTTCCCCAGCCGGGATGGAAACGGTAGGTGTCGTCCCCTGGGCTGGGCGCCTCATCGAGTTGGCCGTTGGAAACGATGATGGTTACGAGCACGTGCGAGAAATCTGCCGCCGACGAGCGGTTAAAAACCTGCGCGCTGTCGATCGCTCCGTTTGTAACCTCCAGATCCCAGTCTCCGCCGAGGGCGGCGCTGCCGGTGAGGTCGTGCGACGCGGCAACATCCGCTCCGGTCAGCACGGCAAGGCCGTGTATAAAGTCGATGCCGGCATCCCCCTCGGCCACGTTGCAGCCATACAGCAGGATGTCCGAATCCTCGGTGAGGGCACTCCCCCAAACGGCGAGTTGTCCGGCGTATTGGTCGAGATTGCGGAAACTGAGGTGTGTGTTTCCCAGGCTCAGGCTGCCCGGCGATCCGTGGGAAAGAATATGAACGGCGAATACATCGGTATGATGCGAGAGGGCCTCCGTGATCCTTTCGATGCCGTCCTCCCCGGAATCGATGATCAGGACCTCGGTTGCTGATGGGTCTGTAGATGGGATGGTGCGGATGAGGGTGCCATAATCCGGGACTCGCGAATCGATGAAGACGATCTCATGGATGCCTTGATGGGATGACGTGCCCTCGTGCTGAATAGCGGCAGGGGTGGGACCGGAGATCTCTTCAACAGGGCATAGCTGTCCGCCTCGAATCGCCCGGCAGCCTGGAAGACCGGACAGGTCATCACGCGCCTTCTCATATCCGCCGGTTGCATTCGCTGCAGACACGCCCGGATCAGACGTGCCCGAGATCTGCTTTAAAGAAGAATCAGGACCTTCCAAGCGCGGAGGATCTACCCCATCCGTGAAATAGTCATAGACCCCCACTGAAAGCCGGTCATCCACAACTTCGTAAAGGCCTGCAGGTGTGCCTTCGCTCACGTCTCCAGCCACGGGAAAGGGAAATTCTTCATCCTTGTGCACGTTTTCCGTCAGGATAGCTACGTCTGAGTCGGGGCCTCCTTGTTCAGGGTCATGGGCAATGGCAGCCTGTTCGGTGAGTCCGGAGAAGATATCTGTAAGGCTATCGGAAGGGTTGTAGCTCTGCGGGATGTTATGCAGGGAGAGATCTTCGATCTGAATTTGTTCAAACTGAAGGGATTGATCGAAAAGGGCAGGATCGTTAAACGCAATAACCCTTGTCGCCGTGGATAGGCAATCCCCAGACAGGAGTATCCTCTGCTCCAGTATCTCCAGTTCGAAGGGATTCGGGGGCTGTGACTTTTTCACTTGGCCCAACCCAAGCGTTATCCAATCAAGGTGACTGACAGGAATGCGCTTTGTCTGTGTAAGTGAAAGGAATTGGGGGGGTACCTTTGTCTGTATAAAAGTATAGGCCGTATTATTATTTTTGTCAAAAAAATTTCAGGAAGTATATACAGGAACATGAAAAAGAGGTTAATTTACACGGGAGAAAAAGGTGATAGTTTATAGGAGAAGGATAATAAAAAGGGTGTTGGAAATAATCTAACAATATTAAAAATAAGCATAAACAGGTCAAATTTAAGCGCATCAATTGTCTCATTATATAGGAAGTGCTCTGATCGGGAGGACTATGAAGGAAGATAACAAAGGGACTATTGTCGTAGAGTGCCTCTTCAACTGAATTGTCTTCGTTCTTAACTGGAGTGCCATGTGCTTTTGGCTGAGGAGATAGAACGGACACCATCAAGCACATCACCATGCGCCTTGGGGAGATGGAGCGCTTTTACCTCACCCCCCTCACGAAGGCCAAAGATGCCGTGCGGGCTTATTGATGATCGTTTTACATCCTTGTGCACATCAAGATCCTCGAGATCCCGAGGCGTGCCGAGCGTGGGTGTTTGCGAGGGATTCTTGAGCATTGCGGCCTTTGGTGGCCTCAAGCACATGGCCCTCCCTGAGCGAGAAAAAAAAGATGGTTGAAGAGACGGTCTACAACTCCGGAAATAGAAATCAGCCCTTCTAAGGCCCCGTACAGAGGCGCCTTGAATTTCTCTTCCGCATTTATAGGGACCAGCTTTGCAATATTCAATCCCTATAAAGACAAATTCTTAAAAAAAATTATCATATGGTGGCGAAGTGAATAATTTGCCGGAGAAGAAGAATCGATGGAAAGTACGCCCCCCTTTTTCACTTTTTAATCTCTGCGGGTTTAATTCCCCGCCCCTTGGGGCGATCTAAGAGCATTCATTAGAATACCCCGCTGCTTGCGGCGGGGTAGTTTATTAAATATTATTGGAATAGATGCCTTTAAAAAAAATGGGAAAATCCTATTCATACACGTATCCAGAAAAGCGATTTCTTGTCAAAAGTGAGAATTCAAGACCTTTCACTAATTCGGCTTAGTCGGCTGGGAAAAGTTTAATAAAAAATGGAATGGAACCCTTGACTTTGTGGGAAACATTTTTTACATTATAAATATGATGGCCTCGTAAAAAGTCGTCAGACCTGTCACTCCGGCGAAGGCCGGAGTCCAGAACTAATTGAAAACACTGAATTCCGTGTCAAGCACGGAATGACTAAAAAGGGTAACATCGACTTTTTACTATTCCATCAAATATGGTTCATCCGAAAAATGAGTACCTAAGCAATATATAGCGCATCGGTTCTTCTCAGAGCAGTTTATCCATCCCTTGTTTTTCAAAAAGAATTTAATCTATTGATACATATGATTTTTTGATGCAAGACTTTGGTTGATATGGGTCGTGGTATCTGGAAGTGACTCTTTTTCACTAGCTAAGGAAGGGAGGTGTGCATGGATTTAATTCTTACTCTTTCTATTCCTGTATCTTTAATGAATTCAAGTCGTAAGAAAGGAACGGACGAGATGTTCAGTGAAAAAAGTATCATCAAGTCGGGGATCATTGTTTTCGCCTTTATGGCGGTCCTTTTTCTGACTGCGATTCCTTCCCTGCAGGCTCAGTATTGGACTGCTCTGCCCCCCTATAATCTGTTGTGGCCCCTGTGGTCCCCGGTCCTATCACCGGTCGATGCGACCACCGGCTTGGCCACACCCCTGATCACAAGTTTGAGCAGTGCCACGGTTTTGCCGATCCAGCCTGCACTGGTCAGGCATTACTGGCTGGATTATCCCTGGCTGATTTATAACACCCCTGTGGCTGCAGGCGGAGGCCTCTCCGTTTATGATGCACTCTGGGGATTTAACCCGTTCCCCCCTCCGGGCCTGCTCGGTCCACTGGGGACACCGCTTCCTGCGCCCCTGCCGCTCGGTTTCGGAGCCCTGGAGATTACGGATCCCGATGAATTCTCTTTTCTGGTGAATGCAGGCAATCTTGCCTACCTCGCCGCCTTTCCCACAACAGGGGTTCCCTTGACGAGTCTTCTTACTGCTGCTGACATATGGGGACCTCTGCTCACACTCCTTTAAGATAGTATAAAGCCCCCTTTGTAATGAAGGGGGGCTTTGTATTTTTCCTTGTAAAGAGAATCCTGACAATGAAGGGGGGTGAGACGTGAGAGAATGTGATTTGTTTTTCGGATGGCCTTCATCCAATCTTGAATATAAGAAAAGGGGTGGATCATGAGAAAAAAATCATGGAAGGTATTATCCATAAGCCTTTTTATCATTATCGTTATAGGCCTTTTATGTGTAAATACAAACGCCCAATGGCCTGCCGCCATAGCGGATCCATACGCAACCATATTTTCAGGATTCGGGATCTCCCCTGTATTAGGAGGGACCTTCGGGGTTACCTCCTTGTATGGTCTCAGTCCGGGATCTTACTTATTTCCATCATACAGTTATTACGATCCCTTTGATTTTGATGACTTTTGGTATTGGCAGCCATATACTTACGATCCTTGGGATTTGGATGATCTATATTTATATTCCGCCTGGAATTGGGATCAGCCATTCTTTGGAGTGACGTCATCATTTTTTCCAATTTATACCGGACCACCATGGTGGGCATCCGCATTAGCTTTCCTATAATCGATCAAATTAGTTGATGTTCTAAGAAACAAGGGATTAGCCGATTCAGTCTAATCCCTTGTTTCTTTCCGTGGGGCGGATGGAGGGACTTGAACCCGCGGTCAATGGAGGCAAATTCTGAGTTTTCTCTCATCATAATGCTGAGAAATTACAAGAAAATATGGATCATCCGAAAAATGTGTATCTGAGCAGTATATAATTATTTTCCATCTTCCGGCGATTCTTCTTCTCCGGCTCATTATTCATCACCCTATGATAAGTCTTTTTTGAAAATTTTGCTTGACAAAAATTGAAAGTCCTGTCTATAATTTCCTCAAGAAAGCAAGTTCTATCACAATACAGCTCTTCTCATACGATGAAAAAACTCTTCCTGATCTTGATTCTGATTCACGGCATTGCGTATACGGCCGGTGCAAAAGAAAACAGTATCGAATTGGGCGCCCTGTATTTTCAGCAATCGAATCATCTCAGCACATGGGATTCATATAAGAGATTGGATCGCTTGTCAGTGTCTCCGGGAACGCATTCCAGGGGGCTTCCCTTTGCCCTTCTTGATCTCAAATTTCGTGAGAATGACCAAAATGCATTCTATCTGAAAACCCCCAAAGACCAGCTATCCCATTACAGCATTGCAGTGGGTATGGAACACGTTATAAAAGGCAAAAAGGGGATATTGGATCTATCCCTATTTTATGCGCCGTTTTTAGAAACCTGGAAGAATCCTTATGAAACCGTCATCCCCAGGGAAAAAACAAATCTCTACACAGTGGGAGCCAAGCTGGGCCTGAACAAAATCCTTGACACTGCGCTGGATCTGAATATGAGGGCCGTCAGCATCGATGTGAGAGAGGATCACATCGGAGATTCATACGCCGACCTCAAAAGGGACGGATGGATGTATGCCTTATCAGCCGGTTATACGTTATCCCCCCAGCCCTATCTTCATATCAAGCCCGAAATTGGCGTTGAGTGGGGCAATATGAATGGTAAGAGCAATGCCTATCATGAATATCAGGCATCTTTGGGATTAATGTACAGGATAAGAAAGTGCATGCTGATGCCGACCCTATCCTATTCACAAAATCGATATCAGGCCCTCCATCCCATTTTCAGTACATTAAGGAAAGAAAAAGGCTTCAGGGCGATTCTGGTCACCGTTTGGGCGAAACCGTTTGATCTGGAAGATTATTTTGTCACCGCGCTCCTGGCTTATGGGCAAGCCGACGCCAATATATCCTTTTTCGACCATGAGATGAAAATGGCGGGCATAGCCATTGGATATAATTTTTGAGATCCATGGGGTCTCTTCGATGGCGTTGTGCCTTTGGCAGCCTCAAGCATATGGGTATCGATCCTTATTTTCCGGTACAGTATTCGCATTTTCATCTTTTGCCAAATTTTCTTAGAATACCTGAATTGACAAAAATAGATAATTCTGTTTATGCTTTTCCGGAAAGGCGATCTCCTGTCAGAAGTACGGTCCTGAGGTCAAGAAGGCCTATCCGGAGGGTAAAGAAATAAATCCTGCAATGGGTATAGGAGGATCATATGGTCAGGACAGAAATATCCCTGTTTATGAAGAATGTTCCGGGAGAACTCGGGAAACTGGCAGCACTGCTCGGAAATGAAGGGATCAACATCGACGCACTCACCATCCAGGATGCCTCGGCGTATGTCCTGGAGCTTTTCAGAGCCAGGGGAAAATCATTGAAACGGATTGCGTCCGCAGCCAGCTACAATTCCATGCGGAAGGATTCGGCCGAGTTCGCCCTCGTACGCCTTCTTGTTGATGATACGGACAGGGCCGTGGATCTATTGTCAAAAAACGAATACATCTTTGATATCATGCCGGTCATTGCCCTGGCTCTGGAGAATAGGCCCGGTGAAATCGCAAAGATCGCCACGAAATTCGGGGAAGAAGGGATCAACATCAATTACGTGTACGGCTCGGTTTCATCCCCTGAAGAAAGATGCCTTTTCGTGTTCTGTCCGGAGGATATCGAACTGGCCACCAGGATTTTTATCACATAGTCTACATATTCCTTCGATACCGGCCCCCGACCTCGAACAGGGCTTGGGTGATCTGCCCCAAAGAGCACACCCTGACCGTATTCATAAGCTCCGCGAATATGTTTTCCCCTGCAAGGGCCACCTTCTGGAGACGCTCCAGGGCGGCCGGGGCCTCTTTTTCATTCCGCTTCTTGAATGCCGCAAGGCGTCCGAGCTGGGATTCCTTCTCCTCATCGGTTGCCCTGGAAAGCTCCA
This sequence comes from bacterium, assembly GCA_049472355.1. Taxonomy (GTDB): domain Bacteria; phylum SZUA-182; class SZUA-182; order DTGQ01; family JAFGSM01; genus JBLIRM01. The sequence continues at coordinate 9,865 of JBLIRP010000001.1, forward strand.
GGGATTCGGAGAGCATTTCTCCTCCGGCATGGGGGTCCCGAAATGTATTGACGCCTATGATCGGTAATTTTCCTGAATGCCTGAGTTGTTCATAGTGAATGGATTCTTCCTGGATCCGATTTCTCTGGTACCCGGTTTCCATGGCACCCAGAACGCCGCCGCGTGACGTGATGCAATCAAACTCCCCCAGGACCGCCTCTTCCACCAGCCGCGTGAGCGATTCAACAATGAAACTGCCCTGGTTCATATTTTCATTCCTGGTCAGGCCCCATTCCCGGTTGATGATCATCTGGATGGCCAATGCGCGTCTGACGGATTCAGTGCTCGGGGTGGTGATCGCCTCGTCAAAGGCATTGGTGTGCAGGCTGTTGCAATTGTCATAGATCGCACAGAGGGCCTGGAGGGTGGTCCGTATATCGTTGAACTGGATATCCTGGCTGTGCAATGAGCGGCCGGAGGTCTGGATATGGTATTTCAGCATCTGGGAGCGATCGGAACCTGCGTATTTTTCCCGCATGGCAATGGCCCAGATGCGTCGTGCCACCCTGCCGATGACCGTATATTCAGGGTCCATTCCGTTGGAGAAAAAGAAGGACAAATTCGGTGCAAAACGGTCCAGGGGCAAACCTCGGGAAAGGAAATACTCCACGTAGGTAAATCCATTGGCGAGCGTGAAAGCAAGCTGTGAAATCGGATTCGCCCCGGCTTCGGCAATATGATACCCCGATATGGACACGGAGTAGAAGTGCCGGACATGATTGTCAATGAAATACGCCTCGATATCCCCCATCATCTTCAATGCGAATTGAATGGAGAATATGCAGGTGTTCTGCCCCTGGTCTTCCTTGAGGATGTCGGCCTGCACGGTTCCGCGCACATTGGATAATACCTCGGATCGGATCTTCTGATAGGTCTCTTGTGAGGGCTGCCTGCCATGTTCCGCCGCATATTGATCCACCTTCTGGTCAATGGCGGCATTCAAAAACATGGCCAGGATAATCGGCGCAGGACCGTTGATGGTCATGGATACGGATGTATGGGGGGCGCTCAGGTCAAAACCGCTGTAAAGGACCCTGACATCATCCAGGGTGCAGACGCTGACCCCTGAGGTGCCTACCTTGCCGAATATATCCGGGCGCCTGTCCGGATCGTATCCATATAACGTAACGGAATCAAAGGCGGTGGACAGCCGCGTGGCATCATAATCCGCGGAAAGGAGTTTGAACCGCCTGTTTGTCCTGGCCGGATCCCCTTCTCCTGCGAACATCCGGGTGGGTTCCTCGTCCACCCGTTTCAAGGGAAAGACGCCCGAGGTATAGGGAAAACGCCCATTGACATTCTCTTCCCGCATCCACCGGTATATCTCCCCGGGATCCTTGAACCCCGGGAGGGAGACCTTTGGAATCCTCAGATGAGATAAGGATTCCGAATAGAGGGGAAGCCTCATTTCATGTTCATTGACCCTATATAACAGTTCGTCCCTGCTGTAGGTCTCCCGGATTTCTTCCCATTCCCGCAACAGATCCGTCGTTTCCCTGTCCAGGAACGATTCGGCCTTTGCCAGTTCCCCCTTGAGTTGTTCAATCACTTCAGAGGAATCCTTGCTGATGGATGCCATGGTCTCCTGAAGGTGCCATACCCTTCGCACGGCATCCGTTTGTTCTTCCGTGTGTCGGTGATATTTCCGGATGGCATCCGCAATCTCGGAAAGATAGCGGACCCTTTCCGGAGGGATGATCACCGTTTTTGACGTGGAAGTCTTTGTTGCGGATTTTGGAAGACCGGATTTCAGCGCCACACCGCTTTTTTCCCTGACCGCATCCAGAATGGCGTGATACAGGGCGGTCACCCCATCGTCATTGAATTTCGAGGCCATGGTCCCGAACACCGGCATATCCTCCGGGGCCATATCCCAGGCATTGCGGTTGTGCTGTAACTGCCTTCTGACTTCACGGAGGGCATCCTCGCTGCCCTGTCGATCATATTTGTTCACCACGACCACGTCCGCAAAATCGAGCATATCGATCTTTTCAAGCTGAGAGGCCGCACCGAACTCGCTGGTCATCACATACACGGATACATCGACAAGATCCACGATCCTGGAATCGCCCTGCCCGATACCCGCTGTTTCCACGATGATCAGATCAAATCCGGCGGCCTTTGCCACCTCGATTCCTTCCGCCAATGTGTCGGAGATTTCGGTTTGTGAACGGCGGGTGGCCAGGGAACGCATATAGACCTGCGGATTGCCGAGGGCGTTCATTCGGATCCTGTCCGCCAATAACGCCCCCCCGGTTTTTCGACGCGACGGGTCACAACTGATGATGGCCACACGAACATCCTTGTTGTCGCGAAGAAGTCGGACGATAAGCTCATCGATCAAAGAGGATTTTCCGGAACCGCCGGTGCCGGTGATTCCGATCACCGGTGTTTCTCGATCCTCGATCCTTTTCAAAAGATGAGACCTGAGCTCCGCAAGGTGTCCATTCCCCCGGGCCTTTGCCTCTTCCATTCGTGTGATCAGACGGGCGACCATCTGCTTGTTTTTGCATGAGAGCTTATCAAAAGAGAAACCGTTGCTTCCGACCAGGGGGAAATCCAGGATCTTTACCATATGGTTGATGATCCCCTGGAGTCCCCATCTGGTTCCATCCTCCGGCGAATAAATCTTGGCCACACCATAGGCCTCCAGTGCCTTGATCTCTTCAGGAACAATCACACCGCCGCCCCCTCCGAATACCTTGATATGGGATGCATGCTTCTCCTGTAAGAGGTCCACCATGTATTTGTAGAATTCGACATGGCCCCCTTGATAGCTCGATACGGCGATACCATGGACATCCTCTTCAATGGCGGCATCCACAATCTCCTGGACCGACCGGTTGTGTCCGAGGTGGATGACTTCAACACCGGCTGAAAGAAGTAACCTGCGGATGATATTAATGGCGGCATCGTGCCCGTCGAAAAGGGAAGTGGCAGTCACCACTCGGATGGAATTTTTGGGCATGTATGTCGTATCCCGAGGCCCCTGCTCTTCGCCTTTCCGTTGGTCAAGGGACTTGGTGAGCAACATAGTGGGATCCTTATCCTTAAAGTGGTCATCCTGTTATTTCAAAATCCCGATCCTTGACTGCCCAATATAGTACAACACTCTGATCTTATTAATTAATCGGCCATTTCCCCCCTTTTCATACTGTACGTATCTGAGATACTGCATTTCACTCAAGAACACAGGGCGCACGGAGAGTTTAATTAGTGCACGTCCAAAAATCACCTAATGTGGCCCTCGCAGATCCCAGGCTGCTATACAGGCTGATTCTTTCCAAAGACCTGCAACAGCTCTTTGGCCGGGGCGTTATGAATACGGATAATCGGCCCTGGCTTGAATTTGCCGCCCCCAAGCTCATGTATGGCTATGACCCGCAACTATCTGAAGAGATGAAATCACAAAGATGGCAAGGCTTCACTCCTGAAACAAGAAATATAATTCAACAAGTTGAGGCAGATGTGGATTCCCGGATAGATTTTGCAGCTTATGCGCTTTCCATTTTTACCCCTTTCCATAATATGGTTGACCTTTCAAACATAATGCCACCACAAAAAGAGCGATTCTTTAAACTCATTGAGAGATATTGCGCCAATCATGAGGTGGATTATTCCGTTTGCAACGATAATGAACCCAAACAGCGGTGTCTATCCATTCAAATAGATGCCATACAAGAAAAAATTGATCGCTTGCCTGACAGGTTCGTTTCCCTTTCTTATCTCGGCGATCTTTACAATGAAATAGGCAGGCCGTCTGAATCGATTGGTTATTATGAAGAGGTGTTGCGTATGGATCCTTATTCTGTAGTAACGCACAACAATATAGGGGCTGCCCTGACAAGGGAGGGCAGGCTCGACGAGGCGATCAGCCACTTTACAGAGGCGTTGCGGATAAACCCAAAGTATACGAAGGCGCATTTCAACCTGGGGTTTACCCTGACAAAAAAGGGGAGGGATGACGAGGCGATCGGCCATTTTACAGAAGTGTTGCGGATAAACCCCGAGTATATGGAGGCGCACAACGATCTGGGAGTTGCCCTGGCCAAGAAGGGCAGGCTCGACGAGGCGATCAGCCATTTTACAGAGGCGTTGCGGATAAACCCCGGAAATACGGAGGCGCATTACTATATGGGTTTGCCCTATCAAATAAAGACAGGCTCGACGAGGCGATCAGCCATTTTTCAGAGGCGTTGCGGATATACCCCGAGTATATGGAGGCGCACAACAACCTGGGAGTTGTCCTGGCCAAGAAGGGCAGGGATAGCGAGGCGATCAGCCACTTTACAGAGGCGTTGCGGATAAACCCCGGAAATGCGGGGGCGCACAACAACCTGGGTATTGCTTTGGCTCGGAATGGGAAGACTGAAAAAGCGATTCTCCATTTTCGACAGGCGCTGCGAATAATGCCTGACTTTGAGTGGGTGCGTAACAACCTCGAGAAGGCCTTGCTCCTTCAGGGGAAGTAGAATGCGTCGCCGATCATCAATAATCGGCAAATGGATCATCATCGATGACATAAGTGAGATTATCGATGAGTGCTTCTATGTCAATGGAGAACTCAAGCGCGGGGATAACAATTTATGTTTCTACGAATACCCCGAATAGCCAGCTCGGCGGCGTAAAGGATTTCCTGTATCTGTTGATACCTCGATAGAGCAGTGATACTATAAGGTAAAAGACAAAGAACCCTTGTGAGCGTAAAAAACTCAAAGGGTTCTTTGATTGAGGAGTCCAAACAAGATACTAATCTATCCATTTGATGAGAATAATAATTCTTCTGCACATGATTAGAGACCGGATGGGCGAAGCCCTTACAGACAGGCCAAGGCAGACCGCACGCACGCGAGATATGGTGTTTTGATGAAGCGGAAGAAGGCCCGGGTGGTGCCGCGACAAAAGGCATCCCGGCCGCTGAACCGCTTGATCCTCGCGTCCTTTCTTCTGAGTGGTCTTGCCGGCCTCATGCATGAGGTCGTGTGGGCGAAGTTGCTGGTCCCCCTGATCGGCGCCACGGCCCACGCCCAGGCAATCGTGCTCTGCGTCTTCATGGGGGGGTTGGCCCTCGGCTCCGTTCTCTATGGACGGCGCTCGGATCGCCATGGACACCCACTGCGGACCTATGTAGCACTTGAGTTGTTGATCGGGGCTTACACGCTCCTGCTTCCCCTCCTCCTGCGGGTGGCAGGGGTGGTCTATGTGCGCATGGGCACCTACCTTTTCGAGTTTGCCGCGCTGAAGTCCCTGGTGCGTTTCATCCTCGCTATATCCCTGGTGTTCGTGCCGGCCGTCCTCATGGGCGGGACCTTACCCATACTTGCACGCCAGCTTATCGAAAGGGTGGAGGAAACCCAACGACAGGTGGCGGGGCTGTATGCGCTGAACAGCCTGGGGGCGGTCCTGGGGGCCGGACTCGCGGGCTTCGTGACACTGCCGCTGCTCGGGGTCTATCCCTCGCTGGCGATAGCCTCCGCGCTCAACTTCATCGCAGGCGCTCTGGTCTTTCCGCTGATCAAGGACGGGGGTCCCGCGGCTGCAGGCGCCCGGTCGAGGGTCGCAGGGCAGGGCGCTGACAGGGTCAAGGGCGCGGGAGCAATTCCCACTCCGCCTGTCACCTACCGGCCCGAGCAGTATGTGGTGACCCTATTGGCTCTTGCCCTGAGCGGTTTTGCCGCAATGGGCTACGAGGTGCTCTTCATCCGGATTATCGCGCTTTCCTTTGGGTCATCAACCTATTCCTTCACCGTGATGTTGATGTCGTTCATCACGGGGATCACCATGGGAAGCATGCTGGTCTCCCGCCTCACAGTGAAGCGCCCGTTGTGGCTGCTTGCCGTAAGTCAGCTCGCGGTGGCGGTGACGCTGCTTGCGGCCACACCGCTGGTCTCGCGCCTGCCCTACCTGATCGGGTTACTGCGCATCGCGCTGCAGGACCATCGCCTGGGCTTCGAGCTGTACCAGCTCGGAAAGGCGCTGCTTTGTCTGGTGGTGCTGTTGTTGCCGACTACCTGCCTCGGATTCTGTTTCCCGCTGGTGGCCCAGGTCCAAGCCCGCCATCCACGCCAGATCGGGACGCATGTGGGCTCCACCTATGCCTGGAACACGGTAGGGAATGTGCTTGGCGTGGTGGTGACGAGCCTCATGCTTTTGCCGTGGCTGGGGCTGCTCGGGGGGTTTCACGTCAACCTGGCGCTCAATTTCATTGCGGGTTTTGCCCTGTTGCTCGTGGCGAGGGAAGTGCGGGGCGGGCTCCGGGTCGCTACGGCCGCGGCGGCAAGCGTGGCCGTGGTCCTCTACCTGACCATGGGGGCTGGGTGGTCGGATTCCATCAACTTCGCCAGCAACCATCTTCGTCTGCGCTCGGGTCCTGACGCATCGCTTGACATGCAGGCACAAGCCCTGCATCCCGCATCGAGCTTCAGCGCATGGAAGCGGTCATACGTGGTACGCAAGGCCGATGTGAAATTCTTCTATTTCGGTGAAGACTCGCACACAACCGTGTTGGTCGCCGGAGACGAGGAAAACATCCAGCTTTGCGTGAACAGCAAGCCCGATGCCTCGACCGTCCGCGACCTGGATTCCCAAATGCTTATGGCGCATGCACCGCTCTTCCTGGCCCCGAATGGTCGCACGCTCCTCGTGGTCGGTCACGGCTCCGGGATCACGGCCGGCTCGGCCCTGCGGCATCCCATCGAGAGAGCGGACATCGTGGAGATCTCACGTGCCGTCCTGGATGCGGATTTCCTGTTCGCGGCTGCCAACTACCAGGTCCTCAAGGATCCCAGGGTCCGGGTCTTTGTGGATGACGGGCAAAGCTTCCTCCGCACGGTCCCGTACAACTACGACGTCATCATCTCGCAGCCCTCGAACCCATGGGTGGAGGGGATCGGGGGGCTCTTTACGGTGGAGTTCTTCGAGCTTGTGCGCAGCAAGCTCAATCCGGATGGCATATTCACCTTCTGGTTCCATTCCTACGAGCAGAGCGACACGGCCGTGCAGATGGTGTTCCGCACACTCGGTTCGGTGTTTCCCTATGTCATGGTATTCGGCGATAACGACCTCGGTAACATGATCGCCGTGGCTTCCATGGACCGGATCGAGCCGGACTTCGCGAAGATGGATCGCCGTTTCGCAGAGCCCAAAATCAGGAACGATCTGGCCCGCCTGGGGATCTCGAACCTGGCAGGGTTCCTGAGTCACCATCGGATTTCCCAGGAGCGTTTTCCGGCCCTCCTCAGTCCCGGCCCGATGAATACCGTTGGACACCAGCGCCTGGAATACATGGCGGCGCGGAGCTTCTTTCTGCGTGAGGACTCTTTCTTCATCGAAAGGTTCGATCCATTCGTCCAGGGGGTAACAGAGGAGACCGACGTGCTGCTCGACCGATATATTGTCTACCGCGCGGCTGCGGGCGATCCTGTGTCCCAAGCGGAGTTCGATGATGCTGCGCGTTACGCGTCAGCCATTGGTGGATACGGGCCCCAGGTCGCCAGATGGATCACTATGCGGGCCAGGTGATTTGATACGTGAAAACACATCAGAACCGACGCAACCTCACGGACACCATCAAGCACATCACCATGCGCCTTGCGGAGATGGAGCGCTCCAACCCCACCCGCCTCATGAAGGTCAAGGACATCATGAGGGCGCATTTACGATCGCTTTTCATTAAATAAAACCCTTTCATTCAGACGATTGGCCTGCCTTTGTCAACCGGTCACGGGCACCTTTTGGGGAGCATTCTCCCGCACGGTTGAAGAAGTTCCCTTGAAATGGCAGGGAGATAACGATTCACTCCGCTTCACTTCGTATTTCAGCCAAAAATGACCGCATGTCGCAAGAATCTTGCATGAGGAATCAGCGAATGCATATATTCTTATCAGAGGAAGGATAGAACGATTTGAAAGGAATCGTGATCTCGAATTATGATGAGCCATCACGGACTTCATTCCGGTCGTTTTTGTGATTGCAGGAAGGATGCCTTGCCGCAGCGACGTCTTTCCGGGAACCGGGAACAATAAGGGGTGACTATGAACATCATGATTTACGGAGGCGGTGCGGTGGGTCTGGGCATCGCGAGCTGTCTGCTGCAGTCCGGTGCGAGGATAGATATCATCGGCCGGGAGAGTACGGTGTCGTCCCTGCACAGGGAGGGCCTGGTCAGAGAGGGGATTTTCGGCCACTACCGATTCGGGCCTGACATGTTCGGGAGTTTTGTAATGCTTGAGGATATCCCGCCCAGAATCTATGATTATATCCTGGTGTGCACAAAATCCTTCGACTCCGAAACAGCGGCAAAGGATATCTCCGGCCATCCTTGCCTGTTGGATCAGGGGACAAAGATCGTACTCTTTCAGAACGGATGGGGGAATGCGGAGATATTTATCCGGTTTCTTCCCAAGTCACAGGTGTATAATGCCCGGGTGATCACCGGATTCTCCAGGCCCAGACCCAATGAGGTGGTGATCACGGTCCATGCGGATGCCATTCATATCGGGAGCCTGTTTCGGAAGGAGGTATCGCACCTGAATGATCTATGCGTGTTGATCGCCCAGGGCGGTATCCCCTGTGAGCTCACTGACTATATCGAAAGGGATGTCTGGGCGAAGATGCTTTACAACTGCGCCCTCAATCCCTTGGGCGCCATCCTGAACGTTCCCTATGGCATGTTGGGGGCATATGAATACACCCGGATGGTCATGGCGGGGATTGTCCAGGAGATATTCCTGGTCATGAAGAGGGGAGGGTACACAACCCATTGGGAGAACCCTGAGGACTATCTAAAGAATTTTTACGAAAGGATGCTGCCGCCGACCGCTCAGCATGAATCCTCCACGCTTCAGGATATCCGTTCCAAGAAGAAGACGGAGATCGATGCCCTGAACGGGGCCATCGTAACATTGGCGGATCGGTTCGCAATCGAGGTCCCTTTCAACCGTCTGGTCTATAATCTGATCAAATTCATGGAGATCAGAAACCTGACCGATTAGGGCCACGTCGAAGGCATTCCATCATGTCAAGGAAATCAAAATACATCATCCATATTCCATAGAAATTTTCCATGGATGGCTTGTGCGACGTTGGTGATATGGTCTCCGATTTTTTCGAAATTTGCGAGCATATCCGTATAGACAATACTGGCGAAGCTTTGATACTGTTTAGAGTTCAGCTTTCCTACATGGGATTCCCTATATTGCATGAATTTGCGATTCAGATCCCTTTCCTTTTGAAAAATGTCGTGGGTAAGCTCGATATCCAACTCTGATAATGCATCGATAACCTTATGCATCATTCCGTCAACAATCTTATACATCGTATTGATCTCTGCAATCTCATCCGTTGGAATGATTATCTTTTTCTCGGTCATTCTCAGGGCGAGTTCGGCAATATTCTCGGCATGATCCCCGATCCTTTCGATGTCATTGATGCTGTGCAGGAATGAAGGTATCATCTTGGCCTCGGTTTCAGTAATCTCTCGTTCCGTTATCCGTATAAGATAATTCGCTATGGAGTCCCTTAATTCATCGATCATATCCTCTCTCACCAGGACCTTCTCGGCAGCGCTGTTGTTCCCCGTCCTGAATGCATCCATTGATAGTTCAACCATTTCCTTGGTAAGGAGCATCATCCGCATAATCTCCTTTTTTGCTGCATCTATCGCAATGGCAGGGGTGTTCAATAGGCTTTTGGCAAGGTATTTGGGCCCGTGTTCAATGAGAATCTCTTCGCCGGGGATGATTTTCTCAATAAATCTGGCATATAAAGGCACAAAGCCTATGAACAGCGATGAGGTGATGATATTGAATAAGGTGTGAGAATTTGCCACCTGTCGGGCCAGATCATGGGAGGTTTTGGGGATAAAGTACAGGTAAAAGGAAAACATGGACAATCCGATGATGGCGCCTATGGATTTTTGGATAATATGGGCAAAGGCCGTCCTTTTTGCAGTAAGATTAGTGCCCAAGCTCGCCAGAAGCGCAGTAACGCAGGTTCCGATATTTGCCCCGAATACCAGGGGAATGGCCCCCTTAAGATCAAGCAGGCCCATGGTGGCCATGACGATGATGATCCCTGTGGTGACCGAACTCGATTGAAGGATGCCGGTCACAATCGTCCCTACAATGATGCCCAGAAAGATGTTATGGCTGAATTTTGCGAAAATGTTGTGTATTGCGGATCCATTCCCCAACACCTCAACGGATCCTGCCATGATGCTCAATCCGAGGAATAACACGCCAAAACCCAGAATCGCCTCGCCCAATTGCTGGGTGGTTTTTTTCTTGGCAAACATATTGAGGGTCACACCGATGGCCACAATAGGCAGGGCATAATCGGTCAATTTAAATGCGATGAGCTGTGCGGTTATGGTGGTACCGATGTTGGCACCCAGAATCACGGGAATCGCCTGGACAAGGGTCATCAGGCCGGCATTCACAAAACCGATCAGCATGACCACTGTTGCAGAACTGCTTTGAATAATTGAAGTGACGATTGTTCCGAGGATAAGACCCTTGAATCTGTGTGCGGTAAGAAATGTGAGTATCCGGCGCATCTTTTCCCCGGCGACCTTTTTGAGGCCATCGCTCATTATCTTGATGCCGAAGATAAATAGCCCCAGGCCGCCGATAATGCCGAAAATGAGACTTTTATCGATCATCCTTTGTTTCCTTTATATATTTTCAGGATGTCCTTGTGGATAGCTTGCCCCATCTCTATTCATACATTTATCTTTTGGTTAACCCTCACCTTAACCTTTTGGCTTTGGACAGTCAAGTGCCAAGAATACCGGCAGTTTCCCGACCTGTCCCCAGGTTAAGTTTATGACAATATTACATACCGCGTAACCATGGGATGAGAGATACTCGGCAAACTCCTTTCCCGCGACCTGCATCGGAAGGGCACCTATTCGCCGGAGGAGACGTCATCCGCATGTCATTGCCAAGAGCCATGTATCATCAATCAATATTGTGACTTTTTGGTCAGGGTGTTATCATTGTTACAGATATCAAAGAAATTTCAAAATACCTCCAGGTAGAGAGATGTCCTATGGACCACGGATCTAAATACCTTTTGTCCTGCCTGATATCCATCATTGTGCTGGCCGGGCTTTGGTCTGCCGCCATGGCTCAGACAGGCCTTCCACGATTTATTCACACATGGGATATCCTTGTCGAGGATTTCGAGGATTTTGAATATCCGTATTATTACGGCTGGATGCCGGCTGAGCTGTCTTATGGTTACGGCATGGGTTATGCCACCATATTCAACGACGTATTTGATACCCGGAAGCACAGCAAGGTACTGGATGTCTATCGCCCATCCTCCGTGTTCCTGCTGAGTACGCCATATGAAAAAGGTTGTATACCATATGATCTGACCACACCCCCTTCTATGGATGTACCTTATACCACCGAGGGCATCAGTATGGGGAGCAACGGGATTATCAGCTTCGATCTCACGATGCCTCCTGGGGCTGATCCTCAGGAGGTCTTCGAGTTGGATATTATCGGAGAGGATGCGACCGGTGAAAGGAGTATCACCGTAAGATTGGTGCCGTTGCCTCCTTCTGCCGAGTCCTTTCCGGGAACGAAGATAACCCTCGATGCTGAGGAGGGTATCACCGCCGTTGTCACCGGCCTTAATCCCAGGGCTGGATATTTGATGGTCACGATCAGCTTCGGCAGCGGTGTCATTGACGGCTCCTGGCATACCATCCGGGTAAATTTGCTTGATGCGGTGAACAAGGCCGTGGATGCGTGCGAGGGGATTTCGAACCCGAATGACTGGTACATGACCAGGGCGAACATCCTGCTGATTGTAGCTGGGCAGTTCCGTTTGGACAACATCATATTCAGGAGCAATGGCGCCCGTGTACCCATGAGCGACCTATTTCTTTTCAAGACGGATGCGCTGTATCCCCAAATCTCCGAACCTTGCAGGTATCTGTTCATTGCGGATTATATGACGGATGGGGCAATAGCTACGGTGAGCGATTTGATGTTCGATCCGAATCACTTCCTTTTTGTGAAAGCCCCAAACGACCCCAACGATCCGGTTGTGAGATACTGGACGGACTTGGGAGCGGATCCCAACCTTTTCGGGCAGAATGATCCGAATATGGCAGAGCTTTTCGGTATAGACCAGTTTACGGTCGATCTCGACCTGGCCATATTCGCCGATCAGAATCTGCGCATGACCCCGGAGGGTCCGGGACCTATGGCACAACGGATCATTGATTCCGGAACCCTCGGCTGGAACGGTACGGTTGTGAAATATGACCCTGAACCCACATCGATTGATTACCGATTTGATCCGGCAGGGCCGATCAATCCGTTAAGCACCTTTCCCTATGATGGCATGCCGACCTATCTTCCGGCTTACTATTCTGCAATCGAGGCGATAGAACAATGGGGCAGGCCTTACTTCTCATCCGATTCAGTCTCCATGCTGGAGGGCGCATTATGGAATGCGGGTATATGGTCCTGGCCGAACATTGCCCATTTTGACTACCATCCTTTGGAGTTTGAAGACCTGTGTTTGACTATAGAGGTAACCAATGGGGCCCAATACGTAATAGAGGAAGTTCCCATCACCGTGATGAACTACCCGATGGAGAACTACGCGCCCGTATTTCAACTACCTGACAAGGAGCTGATCTTTTATGTGGGGGAGGTCGGGGCGCGTCACATCACCTTCATCGATCCCGATTGTTTTATCTTCTCTATGTCGGAAACACCCCTGACGGACCATATACCCGGGTTGCCGGTCAATGGGAATTTCAGGAGGGACATGGATCAGCTCGTCTGGGACATGGCAACGGTTGACGGCGTCACCATCTCCTCATACCCCGACTATATCGGTAATACGGGCATGGATATGAACGACTGGGAGTACGTCCTTTCCGGATGCACCGGTTTGCTGACCCTGGAACCCGAATATGAAGGCATGCATGATGTGGCGGTGACATGTACGGATGCCATGGCTGGCATCGGAATAGCCGAACTGAGGATTCTCTTCGTATCGAGGTCGGACAGGGATGGCGATGATATATACGACTATCTGGACAATTGCCCTAATACAGGCAATACGGACCAGGAGGATGCGGATCAGGACGGCCTGGGCGATGCATGCGATCCCTGCCCCTATGATCCCAACAATGATGGGGATGGGGACGGGATCTGCGTGAGTGAGGGGGATTGCAACGACAATGACGCTGCCGTATATCCCGGCGCCCCTGAATTGTGCGACGGAAAGGACAACGACTGTGACGGCGTTATCCCATCCGATGAGGTGGATTCGGATGCGGATGGATTCCCCGCCTGTGATGACTGTAATGATCAGGACAGTTCGGTCTATCCTGGTGCGCCCGGCACACATGCAGGTAAGGATAATGATTGCAGCGGGGTGATCGACAATGATGAGAAAAAACGCACTACCCAGGGTGCCTTCTACTCAGGGTATATTCCTGCAATATTCCCCTGGGTGCTGAGCCCTTTGTACGGCAATCTCACCTATCAATCCCCTTTGACCGCATCATGGTCACCAATGCAGTATTCCACATCCCCACAACAAACGTGGTATTCCGGTTATCCCTCTGTTTTTAATCGGACTCCCTATCTACACAACATCTTTCAATCAGGTCCGTCCCAATTTCAATTCATTCACTCCAATTGGTCACAGACATATATTCAGCCGTGAGATCTTAATCAGAATCGACGGCCCGGATCAAGCGGTCAAACCGCCTCCCTTTTGCTATGGTGCTTGCACTCATGGGGACTACCCTCGGGGAGGAATATTTCGTCTCTGCTCTTCAGAAGACCGGGGGCTTGAGCAGGACGATACTCTTTATGGCCTTGCGAATGATCCACGGATAGAGTGTATGGCACGGTCATACGCATAATCCACTGAATAACCGATGGCATCATGGAATGTATCTTACTCCCCGAACATGGTGCCTTGACAAGGGATAAGCATTTGGCGTATTATGTAGTAAATAGCTCACGAATAATCAAGTAGTTACCTAAAAGATCAGATGCACGACTGAAAAGGGAACCAAGGCCCTTAGCAAGAGGAGATGACGGATGGCTGAAGAAGCGGCAGTAAAGGTGACGGACGAGGATTTTGATCAAGAGGTGATTCGATCCACAATCCCTGTGCTGGTGGATTTTTGGGCGGCATGGTGCGGGCCGTGCAAGATGATTGCGCCGGTGCTCGAGGAACTGGCAAAAGAATATGCGGGCCGGATAAAGATCGTGAAGATGAACGTGGACGAGAACATGGAAACCCCGAATAATTTCAGCGTTCGCAGCATTCCCACCCTCATTCTTTACAAGAATGGCAGTGAAATAGATAGAATGGTAGGGGTTGTTCCCAAATCAACCCTTGAAGAGATGATAAAAAAGGCGCTGTAATCACGTGATTCACTCCGGATAATAGGGGATCACACAAAGGAGACAGACCTCAGCGACATGAGGTCTGTTTCTTTTATCGGGAGGATGCATGGCACAGGAAAAACCGTACGAGCCCTCCGTTATAGAGCCGAAATGGCAGGAACGCTGGGAGAAAGAGGGGAAATACCGGGTACGGGAGGATGAAAAAAGGCGCAAGTACTACCTCCTGGAGATGTTTCCCTATCCCTCGGGAAGGATCCACATGGGACACGTGCGCAACTATTCCATCGGCGACCTCATGGCCCGGTTCGGATTCATGCAGGGGTACAACGTGCTTCACCCGATGGGCTGGGATGCATTCGGCCTTCCCGCGGAGAACGCCGCCATAAAGCATGGGGTTCATCCCGCCACATGGACACGGCAAAATATCGATTATATGCGTAAACAGCTCAAGCGCATGGGTTACAGCTACGACTGGGAGCGCGAGATCTCCACCTGCGACGAGGTCTATGCCAAGTGGGAGCAGTGGCTGTTCCTGAAGATGTATGAGCGGGGGCTCGCCTACAAGAAGGAGTCGCCGGTCAACTGGTGCTCCACCTGCCAGACCGTACTTGCCAACGAACAGGTGGAAAACGGCCGGTGCTGGCGCTGTGACACCCTGGTTGAAAAAAGGCAGTTGAGCCAGTGGTTCTTGAAGATCACCAATTACGCGGACGCCCTGCTTGCAGGGTGCGATACACTGGTTGGGTGGCCTGAACGGGTGGTCACCATGCAGCGGAACTGGATCGGCAAGAGCTACGGCGTGGAGATCGATTTCCCCCTGGCGGACCGCGAGGGAAGCCTCACCGTATTCACCACCAGGCAGGACACCATATACGGCGCCACCTTCATGTCCCTTGCGCCCGAGCATCCCCTGGTCGAGGAACTGATCCGCGGCACCACGCAGGAACAGGAGGTGAGGGCGTTCGTTCAACGGGTGTCCATGCAGGACGCCATGGTGCGCACCTCCGAGGACGTGGTCAAGGAGGGGATCTTCACCGGGGCCTTTTGCATCAATCCCATGACGAACCAGCGGATTCCCATCTTTGCCGCGAACTTCGTGCTCATGGAGTATGGAACGGGCGCCATCATGGCCGTTCCCACCCATGACCAGAGGGATTTCGAGTTTGCCCGAAAATACGACATTCCTCTCACGGTGGTCATCCAGCCCCCAGGGCAGAACCTTTCCGGGGATTCCATGACCCAGGCGTACACCGAAAACGGGATCATGGTGAATTCCGGTCCCTTCGACGGCCTCACCAATACCGAGGCCATGGACCGGATTGCCGCCTACATGGAGGAGAAGGGCATCGGCAGAAGGACGGTCAAGTACCGGCTGCGCGACTGGGGGATCTCCAGGCAGCGGTACTGGGGAAATCCCATCCCCTTTATCTACTGCGACAACTGCGGCGTGGTTCCCGTGCCCTACGAGGATCTTCCGGTGAAACTCCCCAGGGACGTGGCATTTCCGCCTGACGGCAAATCCCCCCTGCCCGACCTTCCCGAGTTCGTCAACTGCGCCTGCCCGCAGTGCGGCGGTCCCGGGAGGCGCGAGACCGACACCATGGACACCTTCGTGGAGTCATCCTGGTATTTCGAGCGGTATGCCTCCCCGAAGCTGGACACCGCGCCCTTCGACCGGAAGGCGGTCGAGTACTGGATGCCGGTGGATCAATATATCGGAGGCATCGAGCACGCGGTGCTCCACCTCCTGTATGCCCGCTTTTTCACCCGCGTGCTGAAGGACCTGGGGTTGCTGACGTACGAGGAGCCCTTCATGAACCTCCTTACCCAGGGAATGGTCATAAAGGACGGCGCCAAGATGTCCAAGTCCAAGGGGAACGTGGTGGATCCCGACGACATGATTCAACGCTACGGCGCGGATACGGTCCGCCTGTTCTGCCTGTTCGCCGCCCCTCCGGACAAGGATCTGGACTGGAGCGACCAGGGGGTGGAAGGCAGCTCGCGATTTCTCGGGCGATGCTGGAGGCTCGTGCAGGCTATCATGGAAACCGTGCGGTCCAGGGACGATCTCAAGGGGGTATTCGTCCTGGTGGATGATCTAAAGGATGCGTCTGTCCGGGCGCAGGCACCCGAAGCTGCGGATGCATGGGCACGAGAGCTGCGGCAGGTAACCCACCTCACCATCAAAAGGGTCACCGTGGACATCCGGGACCGCCTGCACTTCAATACCGCAATAAGCAGCGTCATGGAGATGGTCAACGAGATGTACGGCATGGACATCCCGGCGAAGCTCGCCGGCCTTCCGTATGTTGCTGATGTAATGAAAAAGCTTGACGTTATTAAAGGGCTTGACGATACGGATAAGATAAAGGAACTAGAGGTATTAGACAAACTCATAGGCTCTCCCGTAGCGACCCTCTTCGCCGTAAAGGAGGCCATGCGCACCCTTGCCCTTCTCCTGGGGCCCTTTGTGCCCCATATTGCAGAGGAGCTTTGGGAGGAAACCGGTGAGTCCTTCTCCCTGTTCGATCAATCATGGCCGGTTTGTGACGAGGCCCTCGCACAAAAGGAGGAGATCCTGGTAGTCGTCCAGGTGAACGGGAAGGTGAGGAGCAGATTGACGCTTCCTGCGGACACCGGCGAGGAGGGGATCAGGAAGGCTGCCCTGGAAGACCCGAAAATCAGGGAGTGGATAGGGAACAAGGAGGTCAGGAAGGTCATCCTTGCACAGAACAAGCTCGTCAACATCGTGGTCTGAGGTGAAGACACCCCGGCCTCGGGATCTCTACCGAAGTCACACATGAATCGCTTTGTCCGATGATCAAAAAGCTCAGATCGACACTGTTCGTCCCTTGGCGGTATATTGCGCCCATCCTGTGCATCCCTGTGATTGCCGGGTGCGGGTACCGGGTGCTCAGGCCTGGGCCGCGATCGGCTTCACCCGTCAGCCTCTACGTGAGCCCCATCACAAACCGCACCGCATACCCGGAGCTTGATTGGTGGACGACCGATGCGGTCATCATGGAACTGACCACCTGGCCGTGGATTGCCGTCAGTCGCTCGGAGAACGCCGGGTACACCCTGTCGGGGGAGATCACCGCATACCGGCCGCATATCCCCTACACCTATGACGGCAACAATGATCCCTTCGAGTACAAGCTGCGGGTGGAAATGTCCTTTTCCCTGAAACAACAGGGCAATTCAACAGGGGAAGCCGGCGATACGGGTGGGTATTCCCGCGTCGTGCCCCGGCTCGAGGAGGAGGAGATATACCGCGTGGGCACCTCGGACATGAGCGAGATCAGACGTGCCGAACGCCAGGCCCTGGAACGGGCGATAAAGAGGCTCACCAGAAGGGCAATGGATCATTTCATGGGGATCGGTATGCCATGCAACTGAAGAAGGAGGAGTTCTGGGCGCGCATCGACCGGGGCGTCATTGATCCGGTGTACCTCCTGTACGGGGAGGAGGGGTTTTTCATCAGGGAGGGGATGGAAAGGATCGAGCATGCCTTCCTTGGTTCCGGGGAAAACACATTCCAGCGGTATCACCTCTACGGGGATGACGCAAGCATCCAGGAACTGATCGAGCTTGCCTCCACCATTCCCTTCGGGAAATCAAAGAGGGTCATTTGCTACCAGGTAACGGGACGGGCCACGAATACGGACAAGGACCTGGTGAACCGCTATGTGGGGCGCCCGGCCAGGGACACCGTAATCGTTTTCACCCAGGGGGAAACCGCGGTGCCTGCAGCCATCCTCAAGCTGCTCAAGGATGAGGCGGTCGCAGTCCGCTTCTATACCCTGTTCAAGGAGCAGGTTCCCGACTGGATCAGGAAACGGGCATCGCACATCGGCGTCCAGATGAGCCGGTCCGCTGCGCAGCTCATGGAGGAGCTGGTTGGATCGGACCTGACCCTCCTTGCCAACGAACTGGACAAGATGGCATTGTATCTCCAGCCGAAGAAGCGGATCGACATCAAGGAGGTGGAGGAGGTTGTCGGCAATATCCGAATATTTTCCATCTTCGAGCTCACCAGGAGCCTGGGGGAGAAGAGGGCAGGGGAGAGCGTCCGGATGCTGCGCCAGCTCCTTGAGGCGGGTCAATCCCCGGTGGGAATCGTCGCCCTCATCGCCGCCCATTTTCGCAAGCTTTCCCTGCTGAAGGGGCATCTCTCCCGCGGAACATCACCCTCAAACGTTGCCCGCACCGTGGGCATCCCCCCCATGTACGTCAAGGAGTATACCCAGCAGGCGGACATGTTCAGATGCGAGGAAATCGAGGGAATCGTGGGCCGCCTGCTCGATACCGATCTTCGGCTCAAGGGGAGCGCCCTTTCCCACGACCTCATCCTGGAATCGCTCGTCTTTTCCATCTGCTCTCCGGAATCGGGCTGTTTCCGGCTGGAATGATGGAATGATCCGCTGCCCGGCTTAACTGCCGCAACGACCTTCGCCGGATACCCCGGCACACAGGGACAATCATTCGTCTTTCATTATTTCAGGCATGCGGGCCGCGGCTTACCGACCTTGTGAATGGTCATGTGCTGGGCAACAAGCTCCCTGGTTTTCGTGACATTCAGCTTGTGAAACAGGAAGTCGAAGGTCTGTTCCAGCTTTTCCCGGATGGGACCGAGGTTTTTCTCGGGAAGATCGAGCAACTCCCTTTTGAAGGGTCCGAACCCCTTCTTTCTCGTCTTGTAGATGAACTGATCCTCTGTCCACCCTTCCTTCCATTCCTTTGCTAGTTCGCTCTTCATCCAACCGTAGATGGTGTCCCGCAGCGAAGCGGGAAGGGCGGGGTGGTCGTAGATGATGTTCTGAAAACCCGTTGCAAGGTGCACCTCCGCGGTCTCCGTTTCCGGGAACCGGTGAAATGCCTCGTTGGGAAGGGTGGATGCGCCGTGCTGGACCGCGCCGCTCATGCCGAACTCTTCCCGGGCGAGCTTCGACAGGGTGGCGAGGGTATCGAAATCCAGATTCACCTTGGCAATGCTCCCGTCGGGGAGCACCACGCCGCCGTGGGAGGTGCCGGTCTGGACGCTTATCTTGCTGATACCGGCCATGCCGCCATCCAGCCGCTTCAGGGTGTCGTTGTACCCCTGCATGAATGCCCGCAGTTCCTCGGGGGTGGAGTTCTTCTTGCCCACCTCACCGATCTCCCCGCCCACCGAGACGGTCACGCCATCCGGCTCCAGGCCCCGGATGTATTTGGTCAAGGCGGCGGCGACCTCGAAGTTGTTTCGCTGCTGTTCCAGGATCTCCTGCTTGGAAAGGTCCACCAGGGTGGAGCTGTCGATGTCGATATTGTAGAAGCCTGCCTCGATGGCCTCTTTGATCAATGCTTTCAGCCCATCGATCTCCTTTTCCGGCTCCTTGAAGTAATTCGATGCCTTTGCCTGGAAGTGGTCGCCCTGGATGAAGATCGGTCCGGAAAAACCCTCCCTGATGGCCGCGGCGATACAAAGGGTGGCGTACTCGACAGGGCGCTGGGCGGTGTAGCCGATCTCCGACTTCGCAATCTCGAAGATAAAGGGACCGGTTTCGTTTGCAATGGCGGTTTTTATGATGGTGCGGGCAACCATGTAGGTCAAGCCCCTGATGTTGATGGCGGGTACGGTGAGGCCGCTGTATGCCCCCCTTCCCCGTGATTCGTAGAATTCATGGATGGAGGAGGGATGGATTCCCAGTTGTTGCGCAGATTCCCACATGATATAGGCGATGGAGCTCCTCACGTCCTGATCGTTCGACACGGCCATGGTATAGGCCAATCGATCGACGATCGTGTCCGTGAATGTGTTCTTGTCGGTGAGCGTGCACGCCCCCTTTTTCAGATCCAGGCAGCATTCCATGGATGAAAGGAGCTCTGTCAGAGAATCGTAGGTCTTCATCGTCATCCCCCTGTTTTTTTGAGATTCGTGGTTAATTGCCTGAAGGTGTCTCCTCCAAATCTGCACAATTGCCGGGTGTCATCAGCCTGTAGCGAAATTACATATAAAGACGCTGTTTTTCATCTGAGACCCTTTTACGGGATATGGTCCCCGGTGCATGCAATGAAGCACCGGCTTACCCTGGGCGCAATCGGCGGCGGTTTCCTTTCCCCCTCGATTGCCGCTGCTTCTGCGGTATGAAAGGTGAAGCAGCATTCACCGCCTGCCACTCCGTCCAGGTCCCCATCCAGGAGGCGGCCGTAAATATCGGCGGCCTGATCGGCAAGGCATACCGTGTAGCAGGTCCCCGGATCAAGCGGCGCATGAGGTACAAATATGCACTCGGAGAGGGCATCCTCCCAGGTGAAGCGCCCCTGCACAGGGGGAGTGATGCTGAAGGCACGCTCCACCCCATTAAGATCCATGGATTGGCTGAACATGATCCTTATGGACGCGTCGGCGTCGACCCCTATGGCGCCATTGTAAGGGCTGGTGGATTCAACCGTGGGAACCGCTCCGTACTGAGCGCTGAGCCCTGAGGTATCGAAGGATTCCGGGGACGTACCGCCGCCTCCTCCACCCCCCCCTCCGGATGATGCCTCCACTGCCTCCTCTCGCTGGGGAAGGAATCCGTAGGGAAAAGTATCACGAAGGCCTTCAGTTGAAGGCGTTTTTTGGTGATCCTGAGCGCTTCCCTTGTTGGTCAGCTCGATCACCTTCCTTTCCTTGTTCTCGTTTGTTTGCGGAGCATCCTCGGTCTCCTCGGGCGGCGCCTCCGTCTCGTCCGTTTCCTCGCCTACGCAGGCAAAGATCCCCGGCTGTGTGTCCCACTCTGCGAAATCATCCATTTTTCGTGAAAACACGAGTAGACTCTCCGCCTCTTCACAACTGCGACATTTGAATTCAAGATGGAGAAGGTCCGCGGTCGTATCGATGGTCACCGGGGAGACACTGATACCTCCTGCCCTCAACAATCCCTCGGAGGGGTTCGAGACCTCGAAGAAATCAAATCGGTCCCTTGCCTTGCCGGGAGCGTAATTCACGTATTCGAGGACCGCACTGTTGAACCGTATCTCAAAACCGAAGGCGGATAATTCCGTGGGGCCGGGGCTGATCATCACCACAAAGCTGACGGTATCCCCCGGTTTTGCACTCCGTGAGCCAATCATGATACCCGATTCAACCGGAGAAGAAAAGGGCGTGAACAGCAGAAGGGCCACCATGAAGCAGCCTGTTGCGATGCAAGTCCTTCGAAATTGGTTACGCACTGAAGGGATCTCCCTGATGCGGGTGTATGAATCCTGCCGACAATGTCCCACGACTATCCATATTATTCATCAAAAGGGATGGTGTCAATGCCTTTTTCACTACGATCCGGGCTGCAGTGGAACTTCACAGGAGCGTTTCCACAAAGCACAGGCCATATCCGGAATCCTCTCCGAATACGATAGGGTCGTCGAAAAACTCGCATGAGGGGGGAGTGTCCAGTGTTCCATTCTCCGTGTCCCAGTCTTCGACGCCATCTATAAGCGTGCAGAGACTGAGATTGCTCGCTGCACATGGCGCTATCACTGCAAACGTGAGCCTCGCAAGCTCGCCCGATTCCCCCTCGTTGATCCCTGTTCCCTCGCTTGGCGCGATGCCGGCAACCCTTACCACCCCGGATTCAGGCGTTGATGCTTCGAACATGTCAAATTGCGCGGCCAGTTCACCCTGTTCAAGGCGCTCGAATTCAAGGATATTCGGGTCGAAGCATATCTCGAGACCGAATGCCTCCACGTCATTCGGTGCATCATATACCATGACTGACAATGATACGGATGAATAGGTGATGCCGGACGGCCCCATGTCGAGGGTCAGGGATGCCGCAGATGTTGCAGGAGGCATGGCCATAATGGACATAAAGGATATGAACACCAGAAGTGCGAGTGCGACGACCGCTTCGGAAATGGCTGACACCGTATTCACAGAGAGCAGAATGTATGGTAGAGAGTCGGAACACACAGTAAATTACCACATTCTTCTTAGGTAGATACACGCAATAGGTCTTTATGCGGCCACACACTATGAGAAGTATAATGAAAAAAGGCGGCATAATTTATGATTATATTAAAATTGTAGCGTTTGACGCGGGCTTTTGCAAGTGTTTTTCCACCCCAGCGGCATAACGTTAATTTCAACATCTTCTCAAATAGAGATAGCAGAAATGGATTATTGCCGCCGTCCCTGAACTGACCCGGGAATACGCGTCACCGTGCGCCCAAATCATGGCGAATGTCCAAACCCACGTCTTTTAATGGACCCCTGCAATGACTCTTTAAGGTTTTACCTGCATGTGCGTATACACAGATAAAAAAGTCCGGTTCTTCAGGGGAACCCGACGTAATACGTATAATCATAAGATCCCGGAAAACGAATGACCTGAGCGGCGTCACGCTTAATGAAGCCTATGATACGGCGCATGATACGAACGCCGCTCAAGTATTTGGCAACCTTGCACCTTGCGCGGTGAAGCTCAAAGTCAGGCCTAGAAGGATTTTCCTTTGTTCTCAATTATAGACCAATCATTCATGCTGCTTTATACAATGAGATTCGCGATGGGCATGTGATAATGTCACACAGAATTAAGATGTGCTCAAGATACCGTGTATTGAATGAGGACGGCCAATATCAGGGAATCATAGTGGGATAGCCACCAAAACCTCCTAATCCGCCGTACGTACCATACGCATTGGTGCTGTAACCGTACCCGAGGCCTGTACCGTATCCCAAGCCGGTGCCATAGCCATACCCAAGACCCGTACCGTAACCATATCCAAGGCCGGTGCCATACCCGTACCCCAGGCCCGTGCCGTAACCATACCCAAGACCGGTAGAATATCCAGGGTAACCATATCCCAGACCCGTGCCAAGACCGTAAAGGAGAGAACCCCCTCTGGAGTCGTCAAAATAATCCCAATCATACGAGTGGTGGTATTCACCACCCATTATTCCTCCCATTCCGCCCATGCCGCTCATACCATAGCCCGATGGGTAAAATCCGTAACCGTTGTAAGCATAACCGCCCCATCCATAACCGCCGTAGCTGCTTCCCATGGCGCCGCCCATGCCGCCGCCTCCCTTTCCGTTGGCAATGGCATTATAGTGCATTGCGGTGGTCACCAGCATAAGCGCTGCCAATAGTGCGATCGCCATGAACAACAGATTTCTTAATCTCATACCAGACATACCTCCCTCCGTGTAGATTGCCTTAAACTGAATGTCTCATCAGGCATGTTGAAGGTGTACGATACATGAAAATCATAGAGGCAAATTTTCCTGACAATCACCCCCTTTCTCTGTTCTAAAAGCCGATCCTAACTACCTCATTTGTCGTGGTGGATATGGGTAAGATCTGTCTGGTTTGTAAGATTTCTTGATAAATGGACCCCAATCCATCATTCATCTTTTTCGAAATCGATAGAATGCAAAAATTACTGTGAGTATTCTTAAATAAGGATCTATAATGAGGGTATTATATTTTCAAATGAATAGGTGATACTTCCCTACAGACTTCCAGATCAGTATATTCGGATTGTACGGGCCATTTTTTGGTTTATCGACTACCAGTATACCGTTACTGCATATTTTGTCAATATTTCCAAGCGAAATCGATTCACTCGTCTGTCAAGCCAATGGACAACAAGACTCTCAAACACGAGAACCTCCCCACTATATTTTACAGTATGTTAAAATTAAAATGGTTATCTTCAAATTCGATGAATTCCCGCACAATGAACCTGTTAAAGGTGTACACGAAGATGTTCTTCGTGGAGGCATTATTGGAAATGGAGATCATGCGGTGACGAGTGGATCATGATTTCAAGGAAGCCGCGACGGATGGCAAGAGAAGTTCCGCACGTATGCGGACGCAATCAGGTGCGGGGTGATTCGAGGAGCCTGTAGAGAACGGCCCCGCCAAGGACCAGGAGCAGGCTGATCAATTGGGTGAGGTTCAGGTGGCCGATCAGGACGAAGCGCCAGTCGCCCCTGAAGAACTCGACAAAAAAGCGGCCTGTGCCGTACAGACACAGATAGAGCGCGAAGATCTGCCCGGATGCACGCCTTCCCTTCCTCAGGATGCTGAACAGGATCAGGAACACGGCGAGATTGGCCAGGGAATGATAGAGCTGGGTGGGATGGAGGGCTATCCCCAGGGGAGCCAGGGAATTGGGATTGGTGAAGACTACCCCCCACGGAAGGTCGGTCGGCCTTCCGTAGCAGCATCCCGCCATGAAGCACCCCATTCTTCCTATGGCCTGGGCGATGGCAAGGGCGGGGGCAAGGATGTCGAGCGTCTTCCAGAAGGGGAGTGCGTATCGTTTTATGAGCACGATCGTGGCGAGGACCCCTCCCAGGATGCCCCCGTAGAAAACCAGTCCACCCTCCCACAGCTTGAGTATCTTGAGGGGGTCGTGGATATATTCCGCCGGATACATCACCACGAAGAGTATCCTTGAGCCCACGATGCCGGCCAGGATCACGAAGAATCCGAGGTCTGCGAGCTTTGCGGTATCGATTCCCCTGTTTTTTGCCTGCCTGTAGATAAAGGCGGTGGCGGCGAGAAAGGCGATCGCCAGCGCCAATCCGTAGGTATAGAGGGCGAAGGGGCCTATTTTGAACAGGACCGGGCACACGGTGAATCAGCCGCCCGGATTCTTCGGCGGATCGAGGATATTTGAAAGCAGGACATCCAATTGCTTGTCCTGAGGCCGCATCTTCTTCGCCCGCATCAATACCTCACCTGCCTTGTCCGCCTTATTCTGAAGGATGTATATCTGGGCGAGGAGGAGATAGGGTTGGGTCTGGGATGGGTCCTTCTGGATCGCCTGGATAAGATACCGAACAGAACAATCGAAATCCTTGAGGCCATAGTAACACAGGCCGATATTATAGGCGAGTCCCCAGGTAAGGTCGCCGTTTTCTATGACCAGTTGAAAGGAATTGAGCGCTGCCTGCAATTCTCCCTGCGAGAGAAGGATGACCCCCTGAGTGAACAGGGATACCGGATCCTGGGGATTGATCCGGAGGGATTCTTGGATGTACTCCCGGGCCTTGAGTGTGTCGCCCTGCTGGTGGAAGATCTCGGCAAGATCACGGTATGCGGGCTGATAATCCTCCTTGAGCCGGACGGATGTCTTGAGGAAATCTATCGCCTTTATCCACTTTCCCGCCTTGAGGGCGTCCTGGGCCTTGAAATAGTATCGCTTCGCCTCCTGACGGTCGTCGGGGTGCGCCCCGTTTCGATTGGTCTTAATAACGCGCATGGTTTTGATTCTATTTTCCGGTTGCCGTTTTTTCATCTCTCGCTGCGAACAGATTCAGAATGACAAGGCCAAGACCGATACAGATCGCCGAGTCGGCGACATTGAAGGCCGGCCAGTGATATTTCCCCACGTAGAAATCAAGAAAATCGACCACCATCCCCCATCGAAGACGGTCCACCAGGTTTCCGACGGCGCCGCCGAGCAAAAAGGCGATGGCGATTCGCACGGACGGAGCGCTATATGATTTCCAATACACAACCACCAGGGCCGCAATGGCGATCAATGAAAAGCCGATAAAGATGATCACCCGCAGGAAGGAGGGGAGGGTGGACATCATTCCGAAGGCCCCTCCTCGGTTCATCACATAGGTCAGATCAAAAAATCCGGGAATAATGGATATATTCATGCATGGGTGCATGAGCAAGCGGACCAGATATTTGGTCACCTGATCGAGAATGAGGATCGAGGAGAATATGCCGGCGACCCACAGGTGAATCCCCCTTGAATGTTCCGTCATGCTACGACTATCCTGCAACGCCGGCACAGGGTGGGATGCTGCTCGTCCTCTCCCACACTGGAGCTGAACTGCCAGCAGCGCTCGCATTTTTCCCCCGGCGCCCTTCCGATCTCTATCCGTAATCCCTGAATCTCGCTGTTTGCGTCGGCCCCGGCTGAAGGCGGCGCATCCTCACGGCATATCATGATGTTCGAGACAATGAGAATGGTCTTGAGGGTGTCCTGATAGGAGGTGAGAAACCCGTACAGGTCGTCGTCAGTCGTATAGAGGCGTACCTCCACATCCAGGGAATGGCCGATCTCCTTTTGTGCCCGCGCCCTTTCAATGCGTTTTGACACCTCGCCCCGTATCTCGATGAGCCGATCCCAGCGCCTGGAAAGCTCGATGTCCTGGCATGAATGGTGCACCTCTGGAAATTGGGTCATATGCACGCTTTCCGCCGTTTCCGTCACTTCGGGGAGGTGTTTCCATACCTCGTCAGCGGTAAAGACCAGTATGGGGGCCATGAGACGATCCATCTCATGGAGTATCTCGTACATGGTCGCCTGTGCCGACCTCCTTCCCTGGTCGTCCTTTCTTGATGTGTAGAGGCGGTCCTTGGAGATATCGAGGTACAGGGCGCTCAGGTCCACGACGCAAAACTGGTGGAGGGTATGGAAGCAGATATGGAATTGGTATGTGGTATACCCCTGGATCAGCCGTTTTTTGATGTCCTGAAATCGATGGAGTATCCACCGGTCCAGCTCCTCGCGTTCCGGATAGGGGACGGTGTGGGCTGCAGGATCGAAATCGTAGAGATTCCCCAGGATGAAGCGGCAGGTATTGCGGATGCGGCGGTAGGCCTCCGCCAGCCTGGTGAGGATGTCGTTTGAAATACGGATATCATCCCGGTAATCCTCGGCAGCGACCCACAGACGCAATATCTCCGCACCGTACTTGTCGATGACGCTCTGGGGTGCGATGACATTTCCTGCGGATTTGGACATCTTCTTTCCCTCGCCGTCCACCACGAAACCATGGGTCAGCACCGCCTTGTAGGGGGCCTTTCCCCGATTTTCAATTGCGGTAAGGATGGAGCTGTGGAACCAGCCGCGATGCTGATCGCTCCCTTCGAGATAGAGATCGGCCGGCCATTGCAGGTCTTCTCTCTTTTCCAGGACCGCTGCATGACTCACCCCGGATTCGAACCAGACATCCAGGATGTCGTCCTCCTTTTCGAATTTCCGGCCGCCGCAGTGCTCACACCTGGCCCCTGCGGGGAGGAATGACTCGGCAGGCTCGGAAAACCAGATGTCCACCCCGTCCTTCTCAACCCTTTCCGCAATTCGGTCGATCAGCTCGGGATCCATGAGTGGTTTCTTGCACGAGGCACAATAGAGGATCACCAGGGGCACCCCCCAGGACCGCTGCCGTGATATGCACCAGTCAGGGCGGTTTTCGATCATGCCGGCGATTCGTTGTTCCCCCCACTTGGGTATCCATCGCACCGTGCGGATCTCCTCCATGGTCCTTTTCCGGAGTCCGTGCTTGTCCATGGATATGAACCACTGCTCGGTGGCCCTGAAGATGACCGGGGACTTGCACCTCCAGCAGTGGGGATAGGAGTGGGAGGTCTTTTCCTGATGAAAGAGGGTCCCGTTTTCCCGCATGAGCTGGATGATGGGTGCATTTGTCTCGAAGACGTTCTGCCCCTGAAATTCCTTTACCTCGGCGGTGAATGCCCCCCGGTCATCGACCGGGGCGTATATGTCGAGGCCGTATGCCAATCCGATCTCGTAGTCCTCCTGTCCGTGTCCCGGGGCGATGTGCACGCACCCCGAGCCCTGCTCGATAGTCACGAACGGGGCAAGGATGATGCTCGAATTCCGGTCGATAAACGGGTGGCGGCAGACAACACCCTCCAGATCCCTTCCTTGAATGCTCCTCACCACTTCATAATCCGACACACCCATCCTTCCCATTACATCCTCGAGGAGCGCACCTGCCACGATAAAAAGCCCTTTTCCATGATGCACCAGGGAGTATTCCAGATCGGGATGCACGGCGATTGCAAGGTTCGCGGGGAGCGTCCATGGGGTGGTCGTCCAGATGATCACCCATGTGTCCTGGTTCGCTGCCTCAGGGAGTCCCTCGATCAGCTTGAAACCCACATAGATCGAGGGAGAGGTGTGATCCATGTATTCCACCTCCGCCTCTGCGAGGGCGGTCCCGCAGGAGGCACACCAGTGAACGGGTTTGAATCCCTTATATACCGAACCGGCCCTGACGAACTGCCCGAATTCATGAACAATGGTGGCCTCGTAGGATTTGTCCAGGGTCACGTATGGGGTGTCCCATTCGCCGAAAACGCCGAGACGCTTGAATTCCTCCCTTTGGATGGCAACGAATTTCTCTGCGTATTCCCTGCATTGCCTGCGGATCTCGGTGATATCCATGGTTTCCTTGCGTGCGCCCAGTTCCTTGTCCACCTGGTGCTCTATGGGCAGGCCATGGCAATCCCATCCCGGTACGAAGGTGGATTGGAACCCTGACATGGTCTTTGATTTCACGATGATGTCCTTGAGGATCTTATTCAAGGCATGTCCCATATGGATATGACCGTTTGCATAGGGAGGGCCGTCGTGGAGGATGAATTTCGGTGATGTCTCAACCCCTTGTTTGATCTTGTCATAGAGCGACATTCCCTCCCAGAGGGCCAGAAACTCCTTCTCCCGCTGATTCAATTGCGCCTTCATGGGGAAATCGGTATGGGGCAGGTTGAGGGTGGATTTATAGTCCATCGGGAACTCCTGAGTGATATTTTAAAAAGGTTATATTTATTATAAAGAAATTATATTATAAGAAACAATTTGCAAATATATACGGTATCATGTGTTGCCAGTTCTGTCAAGGCGGTATAACTTCTTGAAACTCAATAAAAAATTGTATATAATACAATAAATGATACTGGTGTTCTCCTCTTTTTTCAAAGAATAAAGGTAATCATTACCTTAGTATGGACACCCCGCAATGCGTCATCACCATTGATCACGAATGGTCCTGCCGTGATGGCAGGTGACTGACACATCATTGCCTCGGGACATTTTCATGGAGCGGTATTGTGCCATGGTAGGTGATGGATGGTCGGTGACAGATGGTCGGTGATCGATTGACTGTGTGTTGATGATTGTTTACACTGTTTGATGTGATTATGTTGTATGGATGAGACAACCATTACCATCATCGGGGCCGGTGTTATCGGCCTGGCTGTTGCCGCCGAATTATCAAAGGCATATGATGATATTTTCGTTATCGAAAAAAACGATGGTTTTGGTCAGGAGACGAGCAGCCGTAACAGCGAGGTGATTCACGCAGGTATTTACTATCCCCGCGATTCATTGAAATTCAGGCTCTGCAGAGAGGGCCTGCACCATCTCTATGAAACCTGTGAGTCAGCATCAATCCCCTATAGACGCGTAGGAAAAATCATCATTGCCACCGACGATTCCGAGCTCGATCACCTGGAACACTTGTTTCAAAATGGTGCTTCCAACGGGTTGACGGAATTGCGTCTGCTGGACAGGAAGGGAATTCATCAATTGGAGCCGAACACCAACGCCATTGCAGGGATTCATTCCCCCCTTACCGGTATCGTCGATTCACATGCCTTGATGAAGCACTTGTACCACGTTGCCCAGGACGGTGGTGCGGACATTGCATACCAGAGCGAGGTCAATTTTCTGACTCAGGAAGGCGAGCACTTCATTGTCGGGATCCAACAGGACGACTACCGCTTCAAATCGAGGGTGGTGATTAACGCTGCCGGATTGTGGTCCGATTCCATCGCCTCCCTCCTGGGCATCGACGTCGACGAGTGCGGCTACCGGCTTCACTTCTGCAAGGGTGATTATTTCGCATATGGCAAGCCCTCTCCGGTTTCCATGCTGGTGTATCCGCTGCCTGATGAATATTGTACCGCCTTGGGAATACACGCCACCCTGGATCTGGGCTCGCGCCTGCGCTTTGGTCCCGATGATGAATACGTCAATGCGATCGATTACCGGGTGGACCCATCGAAGGGGGATGGATTCTATCGAGCCGCCTCACGGATCATTCCCGGCATCGAAAGGGAGGCCATAGTCCCTGACATGGCGGGAATAAGGCCGAAGATACAAGGCCCCGGGGATACATTCCGGGATTTTCTCATAAGGAACGAGGCAGGGTATGGCCTCAATGGCTTCATCAATCTCATCGGGATCGAATCGCCGGGACTCACCGCGTGTCTCTCGATTGCGCGGATGGTGAAAACAATGATCGCGGAAATAATGGAATGAAAAGCATAAGTAGTTGGGACATACGAATGTCTTTTTATTATTCGAGCAATAATGCGCAGGCGGAAATATTTTTTACCGTGCTGTGCTGTCCATGGTGTAAGTTATACACAGTGTGAAAAAATTTCACTATTTGTTACTGCCTTTGGAAGGAAGAGGGGTATTTTGAACCCAAGATTACTTTTTACAAAGGGGGGACATCGTACATAAAACAAAATTTAATATAAATAATACCACAATATTATTAATTATTGCAGCAAAGAGGGGGTTGGCATGTGTCTTGCTGAAAAAAATAGGAATAATGGGGTCTGTCTCGACATCCCTCTTGGTTTGCCGCAGAAACCGTTAATGTATGGATGAACGTCTGAAGGAGAAATAGATGAGCTTTCATGGCATCTCTTTACGTAAACCCATAGAGGAAATGTACCCGATACGGTATCATATCCTGGTCGCATCCATTCTCATATGTGCCTCGCTGGTGCTCATCCTTGTACCCGGAAGGGGGATAGCCCAGACCGGCAGCATTTCAGGGAAGGTCCATGAATACCTGCATCCCACCGTACCCATTTATGGCATTCAGGTGACCGTCTTTGATCAGAGCAATAGCCCGGTCAGGAATGTGATGACCGATCCGAATTTCCCGTATGATCCCAATAGCACCGAGCCCAAATGGGTCGACGGATATTTTAAAATCGACAAACTACCCGTGGGAAAATACCGGGTGTGCGCCATGGGACCAACCTATGACGAGGATGGAGATCCCATTTACTGGGTATCGGAATGCTATGAAACCAATTGCACCGGTCCGCAATGCGGGTATTATATTACCGAGTATCCCGAGGATTTTGCCAACACCCTCGTGGAGGTCAATCAAGGACTGACCACAACGGGCGTCAATTTCTACCTTGCCCGCTCAGGACTGATCGAAGGGGATGTATATACACATACGGGCTATCCGGATTATTATGTCTCGTACAAGGTGACCGTCAAGTACAAGGACAATCCCCCTCTGGTGCTTCCACAGTATACAAGCGCCAGTAAGATAACCGATGAAGGCTACAGGATCGTGAACTGTCCTCCGGGAAGCTTTATCATCAAGGTCGAGGACTGGATTCAAGTCACCAATCCCTATGATGCATACTACATAACCCAGTACTGGCCCCAGAAATACGTCGAGGCACAGGCGCAGGCCATTGTCCTGGGCTGCGGGCAGAACAATGTGCGGACCGGGATAAATTTCCAAATGAAGCAGGGCGGAGCAATCCAGGGGTACATCAAGAAACAGGACGGCACCCAGACGACCGACACCAGATATGCGGATGTGGTCCTCATCGAGGAAAACCTGGGATACATGCAGTCCATGCAGACCAACCAGTTTCCGATTGTGGATCCGGATGACCCTAATCATGTTGTCTCCTTCGTCCCTGGCAAATACAAGTTCGGCGGGCTCTCGCCGGGGAATTACGCCCTGTATGCGGAACTGGTGGGCGCCCAGGGTGAAAATGATCCCGAGCCGCCCAACATCGATTACCTTGGTGAATTTTATAACAACCTGCATTTCAAGTCCCAGCTTGATCCCTCGTATGAGGAGCAGATCGACTACATCCCGATTACGGGGCCGGATCAGACCAGAAACATCGACGTAGTGCTCGACCGCGCCCCCAAATTGAGCGGAAAGGTCACCAAGAGCGGCACCAGTACCGTCTTGCCGGGGATACAGATATTCATTAATGAAAAATCAACCGGACGGTTCGTTGCAGACACACTCACCGACAGTGCCGGCAATTACCTTTTTGACTCCTCACGGGGTATCCTGCCCGATCTTTACACCGTTACCGCTTGGGACCCGAATGCCGTGTATGTGCCGTCTGAATCCGATATCACCATGGCGGTGAACCAGCAGTATACCAAGAACCTTTCCATGTCGGTCGGCTCTACGGGTGTAGGGACGATCTCCGGCCGGGTCTTTCTGGATGACGACCCTGCAAAGCCCTTGGAGGGCATCCAGGTCGTGGCATACAGCATCAGCCTCAAAAAGGCGTACGAAAAATCTACCAATGCAAACGGCGAGTATTCGATCGAGGGGATCAGGAGCGGGTATATCCTCGTCTTTACCAGCAAGGAAGAGGAGCTCATGAGCAGGCTCTACAAGGATCTCAACGTGCCTCCCGACGGTTACCAGCAGTCCCCTGAGAACCTGGATCAACTGGTAATCATCGCAGGCAGCCAAAGACGGCTATTCCTCAATGTCAACCAGCATATCACCGGGATCGATATCGGGGTTTCTTCCTTCAGGCGCACCTTCCATTCCGGCCTCAATCTGTTCGGATATTCAGGGGAGCCGGTCGTTGAATACGAGACGGCATACAAACTGGTCAAGGGCATCGGAGATGACGATGACCTGCACAAGCTCGTGTGGCATGATCCCAATACGAATGCCTGGCATGCCGTATGGCTCAATCCCAGCGATCCCAACCATCCCCCTGTCGGCGTCAACTGCTCCATCACCCCGGGGAAGGGATATATGATTTTTATGAATGAGACGGTCAGCCCCGTGGTGATGCCGCCGTTTACCATTACCTTCCCCGACTATTACGCCCTGGAGTCAGGGAAGAATCTTTTCTCCTATCCACCCTCTCTCTATCGACCCCTTCTAACGTCATCCGAGCTTATCTCCGCAATCGATGATCCGGATGCGGTGGCGGGCGTGCGCTCGTATAACGGCTTCACCGGGCAATGGAAGAGCACTGTCCGGATGTGGGGACGACCCTGTTCGGGAGGGTTTCCGCTTCGGCAGGGAGAGGCCTATCTGGTGGAGATGAAATCATTTCAGTACCTTATCCCTCCGCAATAGGCCGTCACTCCCATACCCATGGAACATTTCTTGCTATTCTAAACGTGTAATGCATTTATAAGTGGTTATCCCGAGAGGATAGCGAAGAAATAGGTTTACTGAGTGAGGAGTTGGGTATGAGGAGGAAGGATGGTTCACGCCCCCTTTTTGTGTGGAATTGTGTCCTGGCAGTGATTCTCTGTATGGTATGCCTCTCATGTGCGGCGTGGGCGGATACCTTCGTATGGCAGGACTTCGAATACTGGGATTCCCCAAGAAATCACGGATGGGTCTGCTCGTCGCCATCCTATCCGGTGTGGGGACCGGTGGGGTACGGCAGCCTTCGGACCGCCATAGACGCGCGCTTGCAGAGCAGGGTCCTGGTGGTCGAGAGCATGCCCTCCACGTTCAACAACTTCTTCCGCTTCCGCACACTCAACGCCTCGGTCCCCGACCCAAATCCATCCACACAGGGATTCGATAAGAATATCATATCCTTCAATATCATCAATCGATTCGGGATAGAGCAGTTCGAACAGTGGGAGGCGCAGATACATGTGGAAACCAGAAACGGCAGGAATGTGCTGCTGGTGTATCGTCCGCGGGGTGCATCCGAGTCGGGGCCCGAGGTGGGCGGTTATGCGGAATACGGGTACAGGGGAGCGATCAATGGGGGGGACCCTGAGCGTTCCGATCGTCCCCTGGTGGTGATCTACGACATCGGGAGACAATACCAGGACGGCGCATGGCACCTTGTGGTGAGGGATCTTGACGAGGACATTCGGAAGATCGGGATGTGGCAGGGGATCGATTTTTCCCTTGACGGATTCGGCCAGGAATTGTTTTACGGGCCTGAGCAATCCGCCATCGTCTCCGTCATGTTTGCCGGGTTCACGATGAGGGTTGACAATATCGCCTTTCACGACCGCATGCTCGATATCGTCAACCACCCTCCGAAACTCCAGAGGATCGGTCCCCAATTCGCGCAGATATTCGTCCCCTTCAGCTATCTCATCTCCGTGTATGAACGTTCGGACATGAGCGGTTTCGTTGACGAGCGGTACGAATTCGTTGCGACCATCGGCGGATACGGATACAGGGGCGTCCAGACCTCCGACATGATCTTCAGGGTAAAGGAGGATCCGAATAACCCGGGACACTATCGTGCCTGTGAGCCGGACGATCCGGCCTGCCTCCCTGACAAGGTCCTGTTGGAATTTGTTCCCCAGACCTTTGAGGACCTCATCATCACCATACGGGTAACGAATCCGGGAGGGCTTACTGACATGGAGACATTCCCCCTCTCGGTGGTCAACTATCCGGTGGTCAATCATCCCCCCTACCTCGAGGAGATAGAGAACGATGTCTATCTGCTGGGAACAAACGAGGGATACTTCGAGAAGTCCTTTATTTGCTTCGACCAGGACATGGAGGATCATCCGGGATCTGCCATGGAGCCCGGAAATATCACCTACCGGGCGATTATCGACACTGCACCCAATTACCGGTTCGGACCATGGCAGGAGACATTGATCCCCGAGCCTTTCACGCCGGTGATACGATTCAGCCCCCGATTCGAGGGCGTACATCGTATCACGGTTATTGCCACCGATTCGAGGGGGCTTTTCGCCATAACCGGCTTCACACTGCATGTGGTGAATCCGGGCACATGGCTCAACCACCCTCCGATACTGGGTGAGGATATCGATAGCCCGCAGATGGTTCGGGTGGGAGAGACCTTCGCCATCCCCGTCGAATTTTTGGACCCTGACAACGAGGAGATATACTATTCATGCAACATCGGGAGCATCACCACAATGGAAGAGGGATTCGGAAAGACGCCGGGAAGCAGCATGGGCATCACCGAAGGGGAGGATAGATATGGCAGATACGTGAGCGGGGCGATCTTTCACTTCGTGTCGCCCTTCCCCGGAACATACCATATCCTTATCACCGCTTATGATCTCAGGGGAGGCTATTGCACGGCCGAATTCATCCTGGATGTCCAGCCATGGTGGGCACTCTAAGGTCATGGACCGCTGCCAGATTACCACATACCCATCATCAGGGGCCGGTCGGGCAGAAGGGTCCTGCAACGGATGTTCCGGGCCTCAAATGGTGTGTGAGGTTGACGCGGTCATTGCGGAGCATGGACACAAACCTGACCCCGATGCGGAACATGCCGGAATAGTCTGAGGCCTTGACCCAGGCAATCTCTCCGATCGCGTTGATAGGGTCTTCCGGATAGTAGTCCAGAAGGGCGATGGTGATGAGGAGCCTTGATTTGATATCGCACGGCTGGTCGCTCAGGAATGAAAAACCACCCGTGCTGATGTTCTCAACCCTGCACACGAGGGACTCATTGAAGAAGTGACCCTGATCACAGGACTGAAACGTGCAGTTTGCCCGCGCCCGAAAACGGTGGTAGGTTCGCCGTTCCTGCCGTTTGTCATACGGTATATGCCCTGTCATATTTTTTCCCCCTTATGTAAGTTTGCAAGGCATTGTGGGAACGTAGCCAAAAAAGGAGGAATATCATCACGGGCGGAATTCCGATTGTTGCACCCCGTTCAGGAATACCAACCCGCTTCAAATTATGAATCAGCGTGCAAGCCGCATTGAACATGGATCATGAGTATCACTCAGCAGAAAATGTGAGAAAGATCTACAAACAACTACTATAAATATATACAATAGAAAAGGAATCGTCAAGTGTTCGGGGTGAATATTCCTTTCCATTGTTCCGGACAGCGATCCAACACCCGACGTCCCGTCCACGATCTCCTTGACATGCAAGGATATTCATATTACAGTTACATGGCGCTCGATGCGGCTGACGGATAGACATTTTGAACCATCGGAAGTACAAGGAATGTATGGGATGGATTCCATGGATATTCTATTGAGAGACAATATACAAGACTTGTCGCCCTACCCGATAGAGGATCATGCATACAGGATCAAGCTTGATGCCAATGAAAATCCCTGTTCCATAGACTGGGCAGCGTGGCCGGGTGTTATGGAAGGGTTGCGTGACATTGCACTGAACCGGTATCCGGATCCCCATGCCAGGGCATTGAGGGATGCCATATCCGGGTATGTGAACTGGCCGGCATCGGGGATGATCCTTGGAAACGGATCGGATGAATTGATCCAGTATATACTCATGGCATACGGAGGACCCGAACGTCCGGTGTATGTACCCCATCCCAGCTTCTCCATGTACCGGATCATCGCCGTTTCCATGGGGCAGAAATTTCTTCCCATCCCTCTTGGCGAGGGCTTCGAGCTCTGCGTCCATGACGCCCTGCTCAAGGAACTCGCCGCTCCCCCCCAGAAACTGGTGTTCATTGCAACCCCCAACAATCCCACGGGGAATGCCTTCAAGCGGGAGGATGTTCTTGCCATCGTGAAGGCCACCCGGGGGATTGTGTGCATTGACGAGGCATATCTGGATTTTTGCGACGATGAGGGATTCCTCGGCGTACTCCCTCAATTCGAACAGGTGATCATCCTGCGCACCCTCTCCAAGATAGGGCTGGCAGGTTTGAGGGTGGGCATCCTCCTGGCAAACAAGTCTGTAATTGCAGCCATTTCCAAGGTCCGGCTTCCCTTCAATCTGAATGTGGTCTCGCAATTCCTCGCCCGTGAGGTGCTTATGCGTCAGGACCTGCTTTGTGACATGATTGATAACATAAGGGAAAACCGGGAGCGGCTCTATCATGAGATGGTCAAGATACCCGGTTTACGGGTATTTCCAAGCCAGGCAAACTTCATTCTTTTTACGTGTGAAGGGGATGTGGCGTCTATGTTCCACGGTCTGCTTGCAGAGGGCATCCTGATCAGGATGTTTCCTCCCGAGGGGCCATGGCCGGGATTTCTGAGGGTTACGGTGGGAACGAGGCATGAATGTGAGATATTCATAGAGGCACTGAGACGGATCATGGCACAAGGGGGAAGAGAATAATGGCAAGAACGGCGAGCTGTTCGAGAAAAACCGGGGAGACGGATATACGCCTTCATCTGAACCTGGATGGGAAGGGCACCTATTCAATCGAAACAGGCATCCCCTTTTTCGATCATATGCTCTCGCTTCTTGCCAAGCAGAGCTTCTTTGACATTGAACTGACGGCAACAGGGGACATCGAGGTTGATTTTCATCACACGGTCGAGGACGTGGGCATCATGCTCGGGCAGGGGCTCAGGGAGGCGCTGGGCAACAAGGAGGGAATCAGGCGATACGGCACAGCAACGATTCCCATGGATGAAACCCTGGCAAGCGCAGCGATCGATATCTGCTCACGCGCGCTGCTTGTATTCAATGTCCCCTCTCAGGAGTGCTGTCATGGAGGGGGATTCGATCTTTCCCTCACCGAGGAATTCTTCAGGGCATTTGCCACGAACGCCCTTGTTACGCTTCATATAAACCTCCACTACGGCAAGAACCTCCACCATATCATCGAGGCGATATTCAAGGCAGTGGGCAGGGCGCTTTCACAGGCATGCAGCATCGATCCGAACATCGAAGGCGTTCTTTCCACCAAGGGGAGGCTGTAGACCACCCCCACAATACGATTGAATCCGCAAACCATTGAACGGAACGTCTTACGTGACAGGGGTATGCACATGCTGGCGTTGCTCGATTTCGGCCTGGGGAATCTGAAAAGCATCCAGAACGGGTTTCGATACCTCGGCCATGAGGCGGTGATTACCCGTGATTCGGGCATGATCAGGGATGCAAACGGCCTCATCATCCCGGGGGTCGGTGCATTCAAGGACGGCATGGACCGTCTTCGCCGGCATCGCCTTGTTCCGGTTATCGAAGAGGCACTGTCTCAGGCCAAACCCATCCTCGGGATCTGCCTCGGCCTGCAGCTCCTGTTTTCTGAAAGCGAGGAATTCGGCCGCCACAGGGGTCTCGGGATGATGGAAGGCAGGGTGAATGCCTTCACCGGGGGCTTGAAGATACCCCACATGGGATGGAACACGGTGCATATCACCCGCCGGATCCCGCTCCTTGAGGGTGTCGGGGAAGGGGAATATTTCTATTTTGTCCATTCCTTCTTTGCGGTTCCGGAGGAGGAGGGTATTGTGGCGGGTGAAACGGGATACGGGATCACCTTTCCCTCCGTGGTGCAGAAGGGTACGCTGATGGCAACCCAGTTTCATCCTGAGAAGAGCTCGCACGCCGGGCTCAGGATTCTTGACAATTTCGCACGAATGGCTGCAAGGAGGGCCTAAATGCTCATAATTCCGGCAATCGATCTGATACAGGGGGAATGTGTAAGGCTCTACCAGGGAAAGGAGGAAAACAAGACGGTGTTTTCCAAAAGCCCCCTCGATGTGGCGCTCAAGTGGCAGTCCCAGGGGGCAAAACTCCTGCACGTGGTGGACCTTGATGGGGCATTCAAGGGGAATCCCCAGAATCTCCTGACCATTCTCCATCTGGCAAAGAGGATGACGATACCCATCGAACTGGGAGGCGGATTAAGGAGTCCCGACATTATCACCCGGATGTTCGAAGGCGGGGTAAACCGTGTGGTACTCGGCACCATAGCCTATACCCAACCCGACCTGGTGAGGGATCTCTGCGAGAAATATCCCGGACGTATCCTCATCGGGGTGGATGCCTCGAATGGGATGCTGGCGATCAAGGGATGGAAGGACATAACCCGTATCAGGGCGGATAAATTTTGCAGCCAATGGGTCGGGACCGGGGTGCGAGGGATCATATACACGGACATACAAAAGGATGGGACATTGAAGGGCCCGAACGTACAAATGATCGCGAGGCTCCTTGATGAAATCACTCTCCCGGTTATTGCCGCAGGCGGGATCTCGAGCATGCAGGACCTCGAGGAATTGGTTTCCCTGAAGGAAAAGGGACTGGAAGGGATAATCATCGGGCACGCCCTGTATACCGGCGCCGTCCAACTGGATACAGCCATCGCCAGATGGCAGGATGAGTAAGGATGTAAGGTATGCTGGCGAAGCGAATCATTCCCTGCCTTGACATGAAGGAGGGGAGGGTGGTAAAGGGCATCCGCTTCGTGGATCTCCAGGATGCCGGCGATCCGGTGGAGGTGGCGGAGGCCTATAACCGCGAAGGCGCGGATGAGGTGACCTTTCTCGATATCACCGCATCATACGAAAAGAGGGACATACTGATTCACGTGGTGGAAGAGACCGCAGAGAGGCTCTTCATCCCCTTTACCGTGGGGGGAGGATTACGGGACCTCGATGACATCCGCGACATACTCAAGGCAGGTGCGGATAAGATCAGTATCAATACAGCGGCGGTTCAGGACCCTGACCTGATTACCAAGGGCGCTCGGTCCTTTGGGAGCCAGTGTATCGTGGTGGCCATTGATGCCAAGCGGAAAACGGATACCCCGGATCTTCAATGGGAGGTTTACATCCACGGGGGTAGGACGCCGACCGGGCTGGATGCTGTTTCATGGGCGAAGAGGGCGGAGGAACTCGGAGCGGGGGAAATACTCCTCACCAGCATGGACTGTGACGGAACCAAGAGGGGATATGACCTTGAACTGACCCGGACGGTGTCCGAGGCGGTCCGGATTCCGGTCATAGCCTCGGGCGGAGCGGGCAACCTGGGTCATCTCTATCACGCCCTCAATGAAGGGAAGGCGGATGCGGTTCTTGCCGCATCGATCTTCCACTATAAAACCTATACGATTGCGCAGGCAAAGCAGTATCTCAAGGAGAGGGGCATTCCGGTGAGGCTTCCCTGATCCCTTCCAGATCGTAGACATCCGCCCGGGTGATGGTGATTTTACAGATTTCACCCGCGGAAAGCCCTTCCCCTTGTATGAAGGTTACGCCGTCGATGTCGGGGGCCTGCCCCTTGGTGCGTCCGACCATGACACCATGACGGTCGGGATGAGGGTAATCGCAGATGGCCGTGAAGGCCCTGCCGATGAGCGCACGGTTCTTTTCCTCGGCGATACCCGCCTGCACCCTCATGATTTCATGGTATCGCGCCCTTTTGATCCTTCGCGGGACCTGGTTTGGAAGACGGGCCGCAGGCGTGCCCTTTTCCCTGGAATAGGAAAATACCCCCAGGCGGTCGAAGCGTATCCTCCGTACGAAGCGAAGCATATGATCGAATTCCTCGTCCGTCTCACCGGGAAACCCTACCATGAGGGTGGTGCGGATGACCATATCGGTAATGGCGGACCGGGCATGGTCAATGAATTCTTCCACCCTTCCGATATCCGTTGGCCTGTTCATTGCCGACAGGACCCGGGGATGACTGTGCTGCAAGGGAATGTCCAGATAGGGAAGGATTGAGGGGTATTCAGCCATCACCCTGATCAGGTCGCTCGACAGGGAAAACGGATAGGCATACAAAAGCCTTATCCAGGGCGCTTCATTTATTGATGCAAGCCTTTCCAGGAGGGTGGGGAGTCCCTTAAAGGCGGTGGTATCCTGTCCTATCAGACAGACCTCCTTCACCCCTTCATCGACAAGTGCCTCCACCTCGGTCACCACCGATTTTGCGTTTCTTTGGCGGTATCTGCCCCTCAGCCTTGGGATGAGACAGTAGGAGCAGCAATGATCGCATCCCTCGGAGATTTTGACGTATGCAAGGTGGCCACGGGTGGAACGCAGCCGCGGGCACGTGTGGTCGTAAAGAAAGGAGGGGGGAGCAATGAAATGAAGATGTTCGCAAGGGCTCAATGCGATAAGGGCTTCAATCACCGGGACGATCCGCATGAATTCACCGGATCCGAGAATAGCGTCGATCTCGGGTATCTCCCTGAAGAGCTCAATGCCGTATTCCTGTGCCAGGCAGCCGGTAACGATGAGGTTCCGGCACCTTCCCCTCTCCTTCAGGTGACACATCTCAAGGATCGTCTCGATCGACTCCCGCTTTGCCTCTTCGATAA
Organism: bacterium; assembly: GCA_049472355.1. Taxonomy (GTDB): domain Bacteria; phylum SZUA-182; class SZUA-182; order DTGQ01; family JAFGSM01; genus JBLIRM01. The sequence continues at coordinate 51,105 of JBLIRP010000001.1, forward strand.
AGCTACAGGTATTGACGACGATGATGTCGGCCTCTTCGGCATTCGGGGTAATGGAGTATCCCTGTCGAGTCAGAAGTCCCAGCATGACCTCGGTGTCCACAAGATTCTTGGTGCATCCGAGGCTGATCATCCCGATGCTGGGCATATTTTTTACGTTTTTGCATATCATGGTCGTTTGCGGTCTTGAGCGGTTACCCTGTTTCCCTTGTTGAGAGGCCGGCATCAACGAAACCGGCGAGGGTTGTGTACGCGAGATTGTTTCCTTGATGCAATTTCTTTTTGCTCTTCATGCAATGTCTTGACCGGCAGCGCATGCGGGAAATATAATATATTTATAGGCTGCACGCATGGTGATCAATCGAGGCGCATGCAACCTTCGGGAATGAAAACGGCCCGGATATGGAATAGGGAGTATTGTTTGTTATGCCCATATATGAATATATATGCCGTTCGTGTAAAAAGGGTTTTGAAAAGTTGATCCTCAAGGAAAGCCAGTCGATATTGTGCCCGTATTGCCAATCAGAGGATCTGGAGAGGGTTTTATCCTTGTGCGGTGTCAAGGATGGCACAAAAAAAGGCCTTTCCGATCAAAGTGGAGCACCATCCTCCTCTTCCTCGTGTGCCTCCTGCATCAGCCGAAATTGTAGTCACTGCCGTTAACCATATCCTTTCAGGTAAATTTTTTCTCTTCCTCCTCCTGTTTTGTCTTGCACTCTATGCACAGGGTTACGACCGGTCGGGCCTTGAGTCTCTTGAGCCCGATGTCTTTGCCGCATTCTTCGCAGATCCCGAAGGAGCCATCCTCGATCCTTTGAAGGGCGTCATCAATCTTTGCGAGCAGCTTGCGCTCCCGGTCCCTGAGCCGCAACAGGAAATTTCTGTCCGATTCAAATGACGACTGATCGGCAAAATCAGGAAGGTCATCCGGGCTTTGCTGCAGGCCATTTCCCAAAGTCTTATCACCTTCCGAAAGGATCCTGGACCTCTCTTTGAGAAGTACGCGCTTGATTTCTGCCAAATCTTCCTTCGTTATGCTCATAGAAATTCTACCTCCGTTAACGATCAGATTTAATGAATAATTTTGTTGACGAAATGAGTATTGATTATCCCATGCCAGAAATCAGGATGATTCAGCACCTCTCGATGGAAAGGAGTGGTGGTGTCAATACCCTCGCACACGAATTCCTGCAGGGCCCGTCGCATCCTCATGATGGCTTCCTGTCTGTCTCGGCCGTGCGTTATGATCTTTGCAATCAGGGAGTCATAGCAGGAGGGAATACGACATTCGGTATAGATGGCGGAATCTATTCGTACTCCAGGGCCCCCGGGGAAATGTATGCCGCTGATTTTTCCCGGACATGGCGCAAAGGTCTTGGGATTCTCGGCATTTATCCTACATTCTATCGCATGTCCTGAGATGTTGATATCGGATTGTTTCCAGGGAAGGCGTTCACCTGCAGCGATCCGTATCTGCTGCTTGACCAGATCGATACCGGTTACCATTTCAGTGACGGGATGCTCAACCTGTATCCGGGTATTCATTTCCATAAAATAGAAATTTTGCCCTTCATCAAGCAGGAACTCCACGGTCCCCACGCTCGAATAGTTTATTGCCTGGGCTGCTTTAACCGCCGTTTCACCCATTTGGGTCCTGAGCTCCGGACTCATGCCCGGTGAAGGGGATTCCTCTATCAACTTCTGATAGCGGCGTTGAATCGAACAATCCCTGTCCCCGAGGTGTAAGATGGTGCCGTACGCATCCCCGATGATCTGAAATTCCACATGCCTTGGATTTTCAATAAATTTCTCCACGTACAGGCAGGGATTGTCGAAGGAGCTTATTGCCTCGGACTGTGCCGCCATAAAGGCATTCAAAAAACTCGCATCCGTATGGACGATCCTCATCCCCTTTCCCCCCCCTCCGCCTGCGGCCTTGATCATGACGGGAAAGCCTATTGTATGAGCCATTTCCAGGGCTTCATGGTCATTTTCCACCCCGCCCTCGGTGCCCGGCACACACGGCACGCCGGACCGTTCCATGGTCTGGCGGGCGGCCACCTTATCACCCATTGCCCTGATGATCTCGGCCCCCGGGCCGATGAATTTGATGTTGCACGTTTCGCAGATCTCGGCAAAACGGCTGTTTTCAGCGAGAAATCCATACCCCGGATGTATCGCCTCTGCATCGGTGATCTCAGCGGCACTGATGATTGCAGGGATGTTGAGGTAGCTTTTGGACGGTTCACGGGGACCCACGCACACCGCTTCATCCGCCATCTGGACGTGGAGGCTGTCCGCGTCTTCCTCCGAATAAATCGCCACGGTCTTTATCCCCATTTCCATGCATGAGCGGATGACGCGCACCGCTATCTCTCCCCTGTTGGCAACCAATATTTTGTTAAACATACCCTTTCCGTATACTGTCAATGCCCTTTGGCGGGCAATCACGGCCTTGATCCCATGGTGCACGACACAAGACTGCTTACTGAAATCCCTCGGTTTCGATGATAAAGAGAGGCTCTCCGTACTCCACAGGCTGGGCGTTTTCTACGAGAATGGCGGCTACCCTTCCCGCGCGATCACATTCCACTTCATTCATCAACTTCATTGCCTCGATGATACACATAACCTGACCAGGCTTTATGACATCACCCACATTGACAAAGACGGACGCACTCGGAGACGGCGCCCGGTAAAAGGTCCCCACCAACGGGGATCGAATGATTGCCCTGCCTTCGGCCAGTTCGAGTTCGGTCTCCTGCGTTTGAGTGCCTTGAGGCACGGGCAGACTCTTGGGATAATCGGGCTGAATGGATTGTATCCCGCTGAAAAACCTCTGATCCGGAGTCTCAGGGGCGGTTTTCTTCACCCGAATCTTGAAATCCGCCTCTTCCCATTCAATCTCATTGAAATTTGACTCCTCAAGGAGTTTAAGGATCTTTTTTATCTTTTTGAGATCGGTATCCATAGACATCTCTTTTTCCTGTTTAGAATCCCCGCTAAGTCCGTGCCTGCTTCGGCACATGTCATTATATGCATACTATAGCACCTCCAAGCTGTCCCATTGTATCGCAGTCAGGGATTCACAGCCTCCCTCCGTCACCACGACCATATCCTCCCACCGGATACCGAATGCATGTTCGAGGTATATTCCCGGCTCAATGGTGAAAATCATCCCCTCCCTCACGATGGTGTCCGATTTCGCGCTGATCCTCGGTTCTTCATGGATCATGAGCCCTACACCGTGTCCGGTGCCATGACCGAAATACGCCTCGAACCCTGCATCCCTGATGACCTCGCGTGCAGCGCCGTCGATATCCCTCGCACAGGCGCCGGGAGATACCCGGTTCATGGCCGCCCTTTGTGCCTCCCGCACAACCGCATACACATCCTGCATTTTCCCCTTCCCGGGACGATTCATGGCCATAACGCGGGTCATGTCCGAATGGTATCCCTGAAATACGGCCCCGCAGTCCACCAGAATGGAGCCGGCCTGCCCGATCACGCGATTGGTTGGAGAGGAGTGGGGAAAGGCGGATCGCTCGTCGGTCGCTATGATGATTTCAAATGCCGAACGCTGTGCCCCTGCCTTTTTCATAAGATAATCCATTTCAACGGCAAGGTCCATCTCCGTGATGCCGCTCGTATTTCCGATAATCCCGGGGACCTTATCCATAACGTCGCCCAGTATCCTGGCGCTTGTCCGGATCAACTCCTGCTCGTCCTTGTCCTTGATGATTCTCAATTGCTCCACACAATCCACGCAGGGTGCGAGGGTAACGGACGAGAACGCGTCGGTCCATTGCCGGTGCGTGTCAACGGTAATATGCCTCGATTCAAAGCCGATACGCCGCAATCCATGCTGTGCAAGCCACTGAGCGATGTCCTTTATCAGTTCCCGGCATTCCATTGTTTCAACGTGGCAATCCTTCTCCTTCACCGCATTGATATATCTGAAATCGGTGAACAACACACCCCCACCCGAATAGGTACAGTAGATCCCTTCGACACCTTCCATGCCGGTCAGATAGGTAATATTCTCCGGACAGGTCACCAGTATTCCATCGATATCCATATCGGACAATCGTGATTGCAGTGTAGTATTCCTTTCCTGATAACGCACCTAATTATTCCGCAATCGTTCGCCGTTGTCGCTCACTATGAATCGGGCCTCTTGTGGACGTCCAGCTTGGATTTTTTCATATTCTGACAGTTACGGAGCCATTGTTCCAATGTTGCCAGGATCTTTTGTCTCTTGTTGTTGTCGCCCCCCATTCCGGAATGGCTCTCCTGAGCAGGCGACGGCTGCATGGCACCGGGCTGTACCGTATCCACCATCGTCTGGATCTGCTTGAGCCTCAAATTCCATTCCTGGCGATCGGGATGCTGCGTCAGGAGCTTCGTATATATCTCGATCGACCTCTCGAGGAACCCCTGGGAAAAATAGAGTTCAGCGAGGGTCGCCGTTATGATCTCTTCCTCTCCGTCATCGGTTGACGATGATCTTGCGGAGGGATTCTGCATTTCTTCACTCATTGCATGTGCCCTGATTAATGGTGACGATTGTTCCTTGGGAATTCACCCGCAGGGACATATCAAATCTCATCATAGGCATCGAGAGCGTGCTCATATACATGTAATCGGCATAATTCGAACTTTTTGTAGATAATCATGACGGGTTTCGTCATAAATATAACGAAAAATGGTAGCATTCTATGAACTATGTGTCAAGATGGATAACATGTTAATTATATTGTCAGAAAAAGCCCTTCCGGCAATGGCGGTCCTCCTTCAGGGACCTTGGAGGACGAAATTCCATGCCGGAACCGGATTAAATATTTAGTTTATAATAAAAAAATAATAAATAATAAAAATAAATTAATTTAGTATACCAGATGCCTCAAACACTGTCAATTAATAACATTAATAACAATTTCATTAATAACAATTTCCGGCAAGGGAGGTCGCATATGCATATGCCCCCGGACAATGCCCCCAAACTTCATTGACAGGCAGCGAGGGTATTGCATATACTACATCAAAACACCCTTCATCCCTGGACGAGGAATCGACGAGTGAGTATTCGTGAGGAGCTTGAACGAATCGAGGAGGCAACGCTCTCTCCCAAGGCATGCTTGAGCATCAATACACGGGGACGTCAAACCCCGGAGGAGCCGTGTCCCATTCGTCCGGCATTTCAGAGGGACAGGGACCGAATCATCCACTCCAAGTCCTTCCGTCGCCTCAAGCACAAAACCCAGGTGTTTCTGAGCCCCTTCGGTGATCATTACCGGACCAGGCTCACCCATACCCTGGAGGTCTCGCAGATTGCCCGTACCATAGCCAAGGCCCTCAAACTGAACGAGACCCTGACCGAGGCCATCGCCATGGGCCATGATCTCGGACATACCCCTTTTGGGCACGCCGGGGAGGAGGTGCTCAATACAATCCATCCGGGTGGATTCAAGCACAATGAACAGAGCCTGAGGGTGGTGGAGAAACTGGAGAAGGAGGGAAAGGGATTGAACCTGACCGCGGAGGTGCGGGACGGCATCCTCCACCACTCCAAGGGGAGAGGGGATATTCTCCCCGATAAAGGGGACAGGGCGCTGACCATGGAGGGGGAGATTGTCCGACTTGCCGATATCATGGCATACGTGAATCACGACATCGATGATGCGCTCAGGGCCGGAATTATCAAGCAGGAGGACCTTCCTCCGGAGGGCACACGCATCCTTGGCCACAGTGTTGCGGAAAGGATCGATACCCTCGTGAAGGATGTCATTTACTCCACCTTGAGGTGCGACGTGGCGATAATCACCATGAGCGATGAAGTGCTCACGGCCACCGACCTCCTCCGCAGGTTCCTGTACAACAATGTATACTATAATCCGGTTACCAGGGCGGAGTTTGAGAAGGCCTCCAAGATCATTCAAGAGCTCTATGCATACTATCTTATCCATTCGGAGCAGATTATCTCCCAGGGGCCACAAGAAGAGGGGGAATGTACCGATAGACTCGTATGTGACTTTATCGCAGGAATGACCGACCGGTATGCCCTCATGACCTATGAAAAAGTCTTTCTTCCCCAGCCCTGGATGGTCCTGTGATGAGATTGGCCATTGTAATCCCTGCACGCTATGGATCGACGCGGTTTGAAGGAAAGCCCCTTGCCCCCCTTCTGGGCAAGCCCATGATTCGGCATGTGTACGAGCGTGCCGCAAGGGCTCGCCTGGCGGATGCAGTGGTGGTGGCGACCGACGATGATCGAATCGCCTGCTCGGTGAAGGGTTTCGGGGGAACCGTGGTCATGACCTCCGCCAGCCATCAAACCGGCACGGATCGAATTGCGGAGGTGGCGGAAGGGCTTGATGTTGAATGGATTATAAACCTCCAGGGGGATGAGCCCTTGATACAGCCGGAGATCATCGACCTGCTTGCACGGTCCATGATGGGGTCCCCTCACGAGCATATGTTCAGCCTCATGCGTCCCGTGGCTACGGTTGATGAGTACATGAGTCCACACGCGGTAAAGGTGGTCACCGATCACCAGGGATATGCCCTTTATTTTTCACGGGCACCGATTCCATGCCCCAAGGGCGGATGGTCAGAGCTACAGGGCGATTCCGAGGGTCATCCGGCGATGAAAAATGCCCATATCCATTGCGGCATCTACGGCTACCGGAAGGACTTTCTCCTTGCCATTCCATCGATGAGGCCGTCAGTCTTGGAGTGTACGGAGGGGCTGGAGCAGCTTCGGATACTATCCAATGGGCACAGGATCGTGATGATCCGCACCGAATACCGGGGCATCGGGGTGGATACGCCCGGGGATATCCCGGTTGTCGAGGATCTGTTGAGAAGGGAAAAAAGATCACTCATGCCCGGGGCAGGCTGAAAACAACCCGGGTGCCCCGGGGATGGTTGTCTTCGATGATGAACTGGCCGTGGTGATCGACGATGATACGATTGACAATGGCGAGGCCGAGGCCGGTCCCCCCCTTTTTCCGCGAGAAATAGGGCTCCATCAGCTTATCCTTGTCCTCGGGGGATATCCCGGTTCCCCAATCCTCGATTTGAACGGATACCATACTATCGTGATTGTTGAAAAATGTCCTGACGTGAAGCCGGCGCTCATCCGTCATTGATTCATACCCATTGTCCAGCAGGTTGATCATGACCCGCTTTATCTGATCCCTGTCCATCATTACATGCGGGAGGGACTCGTCGATCGCCATATTCACCGTGCAGTCGGGATGAATGGTGCAGTAAAGGGAAACCGTCTGGCTGACAAGTGTTCCCAAGTCCTCCGATTTCAGAATCGGATCGGGCATCCGGGCGAATTGTGCGAATTCATCGATAAGCGTCTTGAGCCCCTGCGATCCCTGAATGATGGTCTCCGTGCACTCCTGCATGAGATCCCGCTCCTTTCCCTCCAAGAACTGGAATTTTCTCCACAGCCGCTCGGCGGAAAGCTGAATGGGCGTAAGGGGATTCTTGATTTCATGGGCGAGGCGTCGTGCCACCTCCTGCCAGGTGGCGATCTTTTGGGCCTTGATCAACTGGGTCAAATCATCGAATACGATCAGCAATCCCATCTCGCCCTCCTGGCTGTAAAGCTTGGCAATGCTCACCAGCAGGGTATTGGTCTGGCCACGAAGACGGATATGGATCTCCTTATCGAATATGTCTTCCTTGTCCCCCTTTCGCGAAGGGTCGATGATGTCCTTCAAGGGCCTGAGGGCATCCCTCCCAAATGCCTCATGGTAGGAGCGATTCACCACCCTGCTCGTGTGAAGCATCAGTATCCTCTCAGCCGCAGGATTGATGGAGGTGATTACACCGTTCATGTCGAGGGTGACCACCCCCGAGGTAATGTTGGCAAGAACGGTCTCAATGTCCCTTCGCCTGCGGTCAAGCTCCAGATTGGTCTGCTGTATGCCCGAAAGTGCCCGTTTCAGGTCCTCGGTCATGCGATTGAAGGATTCCACGAGCATGCCGATTTCATCCTTGGCATCAACCGTTACCTTGTAATCCAGGTTCCCCAGGGACACTTCCTTGGTCCCTTCCGCGAGCTTTTGTATGGGGACGGTAATCCCCTTTGCCAGATAGATGCCGAACCATGTGGCGGAGAAGATGATCAGGAGAGTCATGAGAAGAAAGGTGATGAGATAGGTCATCTTGAGCGGCTTCTTGAACACCCGTCTCTTCTGGTATTCCTCATAGGCATTCTTTATATAGGTAATCTCATCCATAAGCCCGTACGGGTCATAATAGTTGAAGAGAATGAGCCCCTCGATCGCCTTGTTGTGTTCACGATAGATGGGAACAACCGCCTCAATGAGGTGCCCTTCGCCGGAACGTTGGATGATCGAGTACTCTTTTCCCTTCAATCCCTTCTCTATGAGTTCACTGTGGGATCCGGCAAATCGACCCATTGGAACGGATGACGCAGGGAGATTGAGAATCTCCCTGCCGGAGTGGTCGAGCACCTTCACCGGGCCTAATTGGGACGAGATTTGATGCCGGGCGATCAATTGTTTCAGGCGGCCGTATTTATGAGGCGTCAACAGTTCGTTGGCCAGGATTTCATCACTGATCGCCCTGGCGGAGGAAAATGCCTTTCCTATGGAGGAGGTGTAATGCACCTGCGCAATGCGCAGGGATTGCTTGAGATACTCTTCATTATGGATATTAAACCAGCTTTCGATGCTCTTGCTGATGAGGTTGCTTCCTACCAGGAAGAGAAGAACCGCGGGGATCAGTGAGAGGCTGACGAATGCCAGGATCAGTTTTGTTCTGAACTTGGCCCCCAGGACATTCTGTTTATGCTCGAAATATAATTTTATGAGATTCCTGAAAACGAGGAGTATCAGGATGAGCAGGAGGATGATATTGAGGTTGAGGACAACGAGGACCTGAATGCTGCTGGGGAGATTTGCCCCTTCCCTCCATTGAAAGAGGTAGCTGAGTGAGATGAACAGGAGCAGGCCGACGGTGCAGATTGCGATAATCGGTAGTATGGGGTGTTTCTTTTTACGGCCCTTTTCCATGGTGGACTGAGGCCTGCTCGATCGTTTCGGGCCGTTTGGGAATGTCGTCAAGTGACACCCTGACCCAGGGGGTATCCACGTTCCACAATGCCACAAAGGCGAGGAGATAATTCAGGGGGAAGGGAATCTTGATACATTTCATCTCGGCGCGAATCTCGAGGTAATAGCGGCCATCGCGGTCCTTTAATTCGGGTATGGCAAGGTGGACTTCTGAGAGTGTGCTCATCCATCGCACCATCTCATTCCAATCCGCCGTGGTGAGGTTCTCTTCGGTGCTTTCCGGGTAGGAACGGATGGCAAGGTATTCCTTTTTCAAGACATCGTAGGTCACGGTGTGGTGAATGGTAAATTCCCGCACCTCCTTGTCAAACCAAAAGCCGCGCCTTTTTATCACCCGGATCAGAAATTTGAACCTTGTCGGGGCGCCGCTGGTGACCGCCTCCGTTATGTCCCGGGTAAATCCCCCTTCAATGGAGGCATCCAGGACAATCCCCTGCGAGGTTTTTAACGCCCGTATATGGGTCAATCTGGCCTTAGCCCCCTCACAGGGCGTAACGCCGAGCATGACGAGCAGGCATACGGCATTGACCAGGACCATGGCCGGAATGCTCCATGACGTATCCGTGAATCTCCGGACCGGACCGCCGTAGTTCATTGTGTCAGGTTTGGGGTCAGGTCTTGAATTGTCAGTTTTGTTCTGAAAATATCCTGTATTCATCTGAAAATATGACATTTTCATGCTTCGTGGCGCCGCAAAGCGGCATGAGGGTTTGCTCCGAAAATATCACATATCCTATTGAAAATAATATTTTCATGCTTCGTGGCGGCCCAAAGTGGCATGAGGGTTTGTCTCGAAAATATCCTGTATTCATCTGAAAATATAGCATTTTCATGCTTCGTGGCGGCACGAAGTGACATGAGGGTTTGCTCTGAAAATAAAATCATATTTTCATGCCTCGTGGTGTAACAGGGTGGTATGAGGGTTTGTTGCAAAAAACTGATATTTCAAGACCTGACCCCATTCTGTTTTTTCAATACTCGATGCCCTTTCGTGCCGTGAATCCCTTTTGAAAGGGATGCTTTATCAACCTCATATCGGTGACCAGGTCCGCCATAGCCGTCAGCGCCTCAGTGGACCTGAGCCCGGTCAGGATGATTTCCACCTGTTCCGGTTTGGTCCTGAGCAGGTCGATTATCTGACTCTCTTCTATCATACCTATATGGAGGGCTGTCAATAGCTCGTCAAAGATAAAGACATCATAGGCGATCCGAGCCATGCCCTCACGGGCGCAGGAAATCTCCTGCGCAATGAGGTCCCTCTCACGTTGCCTTTCTTTCGATGGAAGGGCGCCGTGAATGAATTCGGCTGTATTGGGCCGGTGAAGGATGAATCGGGGTCCAAGCCGCTCAAAGAGCGCCATTTCTCCCGAAAAGGCATCCATCGGCTTGAGAAACTGCGCCATATATACCGCCAATCCCTGGCCCAGTGCCCTCATTGCCTGGCCAATGGCGGCAGTGGTCTTACCCTTCCCGTTTCCACAGTAAATCTGGATGATTCCCCTCTCCAACTGAGGACCCGTGCGATCAGTATCCATTGTTTTCCGCCCGCATATCAAGAGGTTATGAGGAAGCATGCGCACGCAGTACCTTCGGGGCAGCGTGACCTCATTCTAACAAAAAACGCACCGGGTGTAAATCTAACCCCCTTGCCTGCCTTCCCGTCCTAACCAAACCATATCTTCACCCGGCTTGACAATCTTCACCCGGCGTATTGACCTTCGGAGCGGATATGGTAGATAATACACAGCGACAGTGTGTCATGTCTATCTATTTGCAACAAAGGGGGATTCGCAACCATGCCCGATACCTTTTACGGCTCGTTTTGTCTCATCCTTCATTCCCACATCCCCTATGTGGTGAACCATGGTCTCATGGGAGAGGAATGGCTCTTCGAGGCAGCGGCCGAGACGTACATCCCCCTTCTCAATATCTTCAATCGATTGGTTCGTGAAGGGATACAGCCGAAGGTCACCATAAATCTCTCGCCTGTGCTGGCCGAGCAGCTCCACATGCCCCTGTTCGGGAAGCGGTTCACGGAATATTGCCGGCAGAAGATCGAATTCGCCATAAGGGACGCCGAGGCATTTCGCACCAAGGACAGTCATATGGCCTGGCTGGCAAACCTGTGGAAAAGATTCTACGGCCGGACCCTTCGCATATTTGCGGACGACTATAAGGAGGACCTCATCGGGGCCTTTAGAGAACTCAACGAGTCGGGCGCTATCGAGGTGATCACGTGCGGGGCTACGCATGCCTATTTTCCCGCGCTTTTACGTGATCAAAGCATACATGCACAAGTGAAGATGGCGGCCAAGAGCCACGAGGAGCTCATCGGCTCGCGCGCCAACGGCATTTGGCTTCCGGAATGCGGCTACCGGCCTTCCGGGAGTTGGAGGCCGCCCTTTTCCCGGTATCGGAATTCCGTCTATTTCAATCATCGACCGGGCATTGAGGAGATCCTGAGTCATAATGGCATGAGGTTTTTTGTCATCGATCAGGTGCAATTGCAGAGGGGCTCGCCCAAGGATATCGACCTGTCCCCCCTCGAGATCTTCTGGGTGAAAAACGGCTCGCATCCGGTAAGCGTCTTCGTCAGGGATTCAAAGATATCCGAGCAGATATGGAACCACCAGATCGGGTATCCCGGTGATCCCAGCTACCTGGAATTTCACAAGAAGCATTCACCCGGCCAGCACCGATATTGGAGGATCACCGACCGCAATCTGGACATGGCCTACAAGACACCGTATCATCCCCACGAGGTGAGGAGGGAACGGATACCCCAGCATGCCGGCCACTATAAATGGCTCATCAAAAGGGCACTCATGCATCGTTTCCACACCACGGGACAGTCGAGCCTGATTGTCACTGCCTTTGATTCCGAACTATTCGGTCACTGGTGGTTTGAGGGACCGACATGGCTCTACCAGTTGCTGAAATGGGTCAGGAGCGATCCCGAGATATCCCTCTGCACCTGTTCGGAGTATCTGGACAGGCAATCACCGCGGCATCTCGTTCACCTTCCGGAGTCTTCATGGGGAAAGGGATACGACAGCAGCACATGGATCAACAGCGAGGTGGAATGGGTCTGGGAGAGGCTGTATTGGGCGGAGCTTGAAATGGGGTATCTGGTGAACGGCATCGGGTACAGGGAGGAAGAGATCCTCAGGCGGATCCTCAGACAGGCGATCAGGGAACTCCTCATCCTCCAGGCCTCGGACTGGGAGTTCATGATAACGAACTGGAGCACCAAGGACTATGCGGAACGGCGCGTGGTCGAGCATCACGCGGATTTTTCCCGTCTCGCCACAATGGCGTGGTCATACGTCCAGGAAAACGGCATCAATGAGACGGATGAACGATTCCTGAAGGAATGCGAGCACAGGGACGCCATCTTTTCCGCCCCGGATCCGGTGTGGTACAAGGACTAATTGCCTCACAATCGCTTAATTGACTTGACAAAACATGTTTATCCTCATAAAATATTAATTCGATTTTGTTTACGCGGTGCTCTGTAACCCTTTCCGAAATAAAAGGATATGAAGGATGAGAAAGACATTTAGCGCAAAAAAGGAAGAGGCCGTAAGGGACTGGTATGTGATCGATGCCTCCGATATGGTCCTGGGACGGTTGGCCACGAACATTGCCACTATCCTGCGGGGAAAGAACAAGCCCACCTATACCCCTCACGTGGATACCGGTGATTTTGTGATTGTCGTCAATGCGGACAAGATACGCCTGACAGGGAGAAAATGGGAGCAGAAGGTATACTACCGGCATTCCGGGTATCCCGGCGGGCTGAAAACGATTACCGCCATGAAGGTGAACGAGAAAAAACCCGATTTCATGATTAAACATGCGGTCCGTGGAATGCTGCCCAAGAACAAGCTTGGACGCAAGCAGATCAAGAAGCTGAAGGTCTATGCAGGCCCGCACCACAAACATGAGGCGCAGTGCCCGAAGTCTTTGAGCCTTGCTCCTGTTTCTTCGTAATATATCGCCATGGATGAGGAAAAAAGGGAGGCGAATGGGGAAGGGATGCCCGGTCACGATTCACGTTACCGAAGAAAGCGATTCTATATTCAGAGGATGTTTCAGGCAAAATTCATCCTTGCCTTCCTCCTGCTGGTGATTATCGGCAGCATCGTATCGGGAATCATTTTTTATACCAAGGCCAATACCTATCTGGGGTATCACTATGGCATGGCGCATTTGAAGCTGAAGAAGACAGGGGAGATCCTGCAACCGGCCCTCTTTATCTCGTACGGCATAGGTGTTGTTTTGATAGGGATTGCCACCATCTTTTTGACCATTTTCATCTCCCACAAGGTTGCCGGTCCGCTGTACCGGTTCGAGCGCAGTGCAGAGGAGATCGGCAAAGGCAACCTCACGCTGGTGACCCGTATCAGGGGGACGGATCAGGCACGGGACCTGGCGGACGCCCTCAGTCGCATGACGAGCGAATTGAGGAGTAAATTGCTCGAAATTGATTCCAATGCCAAAAGGCTTCACCATGTTGTCGACACCATGGGCAGCCTGATGGAAGGGAAACCTTCCGATATGATGGAGATTAAAAAGGAATTTGAGGAGCTAAAGCAGGTGACGAGGAATCTGAATCAAGCTGTCCAATATTTTAAGCTTTAGGAATCATGAGCCGAGATGGATCGTACCTATTACCCTGTCAAAGGATTATGCTTTATCCTGGTAACCATGCTGCTGATCGCCATCATTACCATTGCTCAGAACACCACGGAAAACGGACACGATTTTATGAACGATCCGAATAGGTGCGGTGATTGTCACCTCGGCGAGCCTGTTTTCGGGGAGACTGACTATCGGGACCTCGAATTCACCGACGATATCGTGGCCCTATGTCAAAGGGAGGAATGCCATCCTGCGGAGACCCTCGGGAGGTCCCATCCGGTGAACATCACCCCACCGGATGATATGGATGTCCCCGAAGACCTTCATCTTGACGAATATCTGAACATGACCTGCGCGACATGTCATCAGCCTCATGGGGAGGCGTATACGGTGTTGAAGCCTGCCGATTATGTCCTGCCGGTAGGAGGAAGCAGCCAGAGTATCTATCCCTCCTTCTATCTGCGGAGGACAAATATACAGAATGCACTCTGTTTTGCGTGTCATAAACGGTAGAAACAATTTATGAATAAGGAGGATGAAAAAAAGGTGTCTGAATCGTCCTATTATGGAACAGGAAAGAGGAAAACATCGGTGGCCCGTGTGTGGATGAAGCCCGGAGCCGAAGGGATTATGGTCAACGGGAGGAGCCCGGAGGAATACTTCAGGATCGTGCGGCTGATAAATATGGTCCGTGACCCCCTGGAGTTGACGGGTACGCTCTCCTCGTTTTCCATCAACATCAATGTCAAAGGGGGAGGGATTTCCGCCCAGGCCGGGGCCGTCCGTCACGGCATTGCAAAGGCGCTGTTGAATATGGACAATGCCCTTCGTCTGAAACTCAAAAAGGCGGGATTTCTCACCAGGGACCCACGGGCAAAAGAGAGAAAGAAATATGGTCAACGGGGTGCGCGGGCCCGCTACCAGTTCTCCAAGAGATAATGGTTAGGAAACTTTGTGAAGATCATTGAGCAGGGGAATCTCGCACTCGTCAAAGGAATACAAGCCTCCGGCATCCACTGCGGCATAAAGACGAGTACAAAAAAGGACCTCGCCCTTGTCTTTTCAGAGTCCCCGGCACATGCCGCGGGGGTCTTTTCGTCCAACAGAATCATCGCAGCCCCCCTTGTCGTCACCAGGGAACATCTTTCCGCCGGGCAGGCCCAGGCCATCATTGCCAATAGCGGCATCGCCAACGCAGCGACAGGGCAGAGGGGAATCGATGATGCCCGCCGGATGGCGCATCTTACCGCCTCCAGCCTCAATATTCCCGAAGATTCGGTGGTTGTTGCATCAACCGGGATGATCGGCAGATTCCTGCCCATGAAAAGGATCGAATCCGGCATTCGAGAGGCGGTCTGCGCGCTCTCCACGGACGGGGGTGCGGATGCGGCGGAGGCGATCATGACCACGGACACCTGTCCCAAACATCTCGCTGTACGGATCAACCTGGAGGGCCGTGCCGTTACCCTGGCCGGGATGGCCAAGGGAGCGGGAATGATTCAGCCCGACATGGCGACGATGCTCGCCTTTCTCGCCACCGATGCAGCGGTGGAAAGGGATTTTCTCCGGGATGCGCTCCGTGATACCGTAGCAAGGACCTTTAACTGCATCACCATTGATGGCGACACCAGCACAAACGATATGGTGGTCATTCTGGCAAACGGCCTTTCCGGAAACACGCCGATCAGTGCCCGGAGTAATCTTGCGCAGCCCTTTATGGATGCGCTCGAACTCGTATGCAGCAGGCTTTCCCTCATGATTGTGGAGGATGGCGAGGGAGCGACAAAACTGGTCAGTATTGAGGTGCGGGGGGCGAAAACCCACGGTGATGCGCGCGCAATCGCCTTCAGGATCGCCAATTCCCCCCTGGTAAAGACATCGCTGTATGGCAGGAGGTGTAACTGGGGGCGGATAATGGCCGCCGCGGGATCGTCGGGTGTTGCCGTAGATCCGGACAGGATAGATATCTTCTACGGCAATGTTCAGGTTGTCCGAAACGGCCTCGGTTTGGGGCGTGAAAAGGAGGCGGAGGCCCTGCTCGGGTCGAGACAGGTCGCTCTCGCTATTGATCTTCACCTGGGAGACGGGGGTGAAACCGTCTGGACCAGCGATCTTTCACCGGAGTACATCCACATCAATGCGGATTACGCCACATGAGAACCGTTCATGGATATCCCTTGCGCAACGATGATATCGATGGAAATGTGCGATGTGAGAGGAAACATGCCTTAGGCATAAAACTTGAATCACCGGATGACATAATAATCACTTGCAAGGATCGCGTTTTTGTGTTAGCATTTCAATGGTTTTAAACAAATACTCACATCCTCGGATAATGGGCCGGGTGCTGGCACTGCCAATTGGCTCATGGTGTGAAGGGGATGGCGGAACAACAACCCACTTATGGAGGTCGTTGAATGTTTAATGTATCAATGAAGCAGTTGCTGGAGGCGGGGGTTCACTTCGGCCACCAGGCCAAGCGCTGGAACCCGAAGATGAAGAAGTATCTCTTTATCGAGAGAAACGGTATCTTCATTATCGATCTTCAAAAGACCCTTCGAAAATTCAAAGAGGCCTATCAATTTGTTCAGGACCTTGCCGCCCGGGGAGGCTCGATTCTATTTGTCGGCACCAAGAGACAGGCCCAAGAGGTTATCATGGAGGAGGCCGCCAGGTGCAATATGTCCTATGTCAACCAGCGATGGCTCGGCGGCATGCTGACCAATTTCGATACCATCCAGAAGAGCCTGAACAAGATGAAACGATTGGTGGAGATGAAGGAGAGCGGAAACTACGCGGGTCTGACCAAAAAGGAGGCCTCCAAGCTGGAAAAAAAGAGGCAGAAAATGGAGAAGGTGCTGATCGGCATCCGCGATATCAACAAGCTGCCCGATGCGGTCTTCATCATAGACACCAAAAAGGAACGGATCGCCGTCAATGAGGCGAACAAACTGGAGATACCGGTGATCGCCATTCTTGACACCAATGCCGATCCGGATGGGATAGAGTATCCGATCCCCGGCAATGACGACGCGATACGGTCAATCAAGCTGATCACCTCGCACATGGCGGATGCCGTGCTCGAAGGGCATGACGAATGGCTTGCCTCGCTGAAACAGGAAGCTGAAGAGCTTGACGAGCGGGACAGGGAGGAAAGGGGTTCGCCCTCCAAACAGAAGCCGAGGAAAAAACCCAGACCCAAGGTGGCAGAGACGGGTGAAAACAAGGATGAAGAAAGAGTTGAGAGTGAAAACGTTGCATAGATGCTCAACATTCTTTTCGATATGACTGCAATAGCGTGGAAAGGGTAGTGAACATGGAGATTTCAGCACAGCAGGTAAAGGACCTTCGCATAAAGACAGGGGCCGGTTTCATGGAATGCAAGCAGGCCCTCCAGGAGACTGGAGGGGATAGTGAAAAGGCCGTAGAGTACCTCAGAAAAAAGGGGATTTCCACCGCCGCCAAAAAGGCCGGCAGGGAGACCTCACAGGGTCTCATTCATTCCTATATCCATGGAAACGGACGGATCGGTGTGCTCCTGGAGATAAACTGTGAGACCGATTTTGTAGCGCGGACCCCGGATTTCAAGGAGTTTGCCAAGGATATGGCGATGCAGATCGCGGCATTCAGCCCCCTGTACGTCAAGCGGGAGGATGTTTCCCCGGAGGTCATAGAAAAGGAGAAGGAGATCTACAGATCACAAATGGAGGACGGAAAAAAGCCTCCCCAGATCATTGACAAGATTGTATCGGGAAAGATCGACAAGAATTTCTTTGCCAAGGTATGTCTCCTTGAACAGCCCTATGTGCGCGACGACAAGAGGACAATCAAGGAGGTGCTTACCGAGCGTATCGCAACACTCGGTGAAAACATCAACATACGGCGATTTGTCCGTTTCGAACTCGGCGAGGACCTGTGAGCTTCGATACGCCAGTCTATAAGAGAATACTCCTCAAGCTCAGCGGGGAGGCACTGCAGGGAGAGCGGGGATATGGTATCGATTCGAAGACCGTCCTTTCCATTGCTGAAGAGATTACGGAAATAAGGGATCTCGGCGTTGAAATCGCCATAGTGATGGGCGGAGGAAATATATACCGCGGCTCCTCCGGGGATATTTCCTGCGTGGAAAAGACGTCCGCCGATTACATGGGGATGCTCGCCACGGTGATAAACGGACTTGCCCTGCAAGGGGCGTTGGAAAAATTTGGCGCCTTTACCCGGGTCCTGACCGCCATAGAAATGCCGAGGGTAGCCGAGCCGTACATACGGCGAAGGGCCATCCGCCATATGGAAAAGGGCAGAATCGTCATACTGGCGGGAGGAACCGGCAATCCTTATTTCACCACCGATACGGCCGCCTCCCTTCGCGCCATTGAAATCGCCGCTGAGGCCATATTGAAGGCAACCAAGGTGGACGGCATCTATTCTTCGGATCCCATGAAAGACAAGGATGCACAGAAGATTGAAGAGGTTACCTACATGGAGGTCATACGAAGACGTCTCCAGGTAATGGACAATACCGCTATAACCCTGTGCATGGAGAATATGATCCCGATCGTTGTCTTCAATTTCATGAAAAAGGGAAACCTGAAAAGGATCATATATGGAGAACCTATAGGATCATACATAAAGGGTGAGGAATCATGACAAAGGAACTTCAGAAAGAGACCAGAAACAAGATGGATCTGGCAATTGATGCCCTCAAGCATGAATTCGGTTCATTACGGACGGGACGCGCGTCCGCTTCCCTCCTGGATGGCATCAAGGTTGAGTATTACAACTCCCTCAGTCCCCTCAACCAGTTGGCCACTATTTCGGTTCCGGAATCAAGACTCCTTGTTATTCAACCGTGGGATCCTTCATCCCTTGCGAATATTGAAAAGGCGATCCTGAAATCCGACCTCGGGCTAAACCCTTCGAATGACGGTAAGGTCATACGGCTGTCCATACCCATGCTCACCGAGGAGCGCAGAAAGCAACTGGTCAAGGTGGTGAAGAATGCCGCCGAGGAGTGTCGGATCTCCATCAGAAATTCCCGCAGGGAGAGCAATGAGAAGCTCAAGAAGATGGAAAAGGACAAGCAGATAACTGAAGACGATTATCACAATGGTCTTAAGGAGATACAAAACCTTACCGATGAGTATATCGGCAAGGTTGATGAGCTGTTGGATAACAAGGAAAAAGAGATTCTGGAGGTTTGAAAAGCCGGCATGTGGCCCTCGATCTCTGCAAAAGGGATGGTGTGTTTTCGGTTGCGACATGTTCGTCGGAGAACATAATCAAGGCCACCGGCCGTAGTTTTTGAGCGTGGGTCGCACGGAGAGAAGCGCACATGGCGGTGTTGTATACATCTGGAATCAATGAAAAAAGGTATATACATGAGTTTCTACGATACAATCCTCGAACACGATCCGACAACCTCAGCACGCCTCGGAATCATGCACACCACTCACGGATCCCTTCGGACGCCCGCGTTTATGCCGGTCGGCACCAATGGCACAGTCAAGGCGGCAACACCCTGTGATCTTGAACAGATAGGGGTTGAGATTCTCCTGGCGAATGCCTATCATCTGTACCTGAGACCCGGGGCGGATATTATTCGCCGGCATGGAGGGTTGCACCATTTTATGGGGTGGCCGGGACCCATTTTGACGGACAGCGGCGGATACCAGATCATGAGCCTCAGCCGTCTTGTTACGGTCAAGCCCGAAGGGGTGACCTTCCAGTCGCACCTTGATGGATCGACCCATTTTTTAAGCCCTGAGGATGTTATGTCGCTGCAGTATAACCTGGGATCCGATATCGCCATGTGTCTGGACGAGTGCACCGGGTACCCGGCAACCTATGAAGAGGCCAGGAAATCGATGGAGCTTTCCCTCGCATGGGCCTCCCGATGCAGGGGTTTTGATGCGGGAGATCAGGCGGTGTTCGGCATCGTTCAGGGAGGGATCTACAAGGACCTCAGGGAGCGATGCGCACGGGGACTCGTCGCAGAGGATTTTGACGGGTATGCAATAGGAGGACTGAGCGTCGGTGAGGAGCGTACAATGACCTATGAGATTATGCGCCATACCCTGGCATGCATTCCGGATCATAAGCCGCGGTATGTCATGGGAATAGGCACTCCCCTCGACATCCTGGAGGCGGTTTCCTGCGGTGCGGATCTGATGGACTGCGTTCTGCCCACCCGATGCGCACGGAACGGGCTCCTGTTTACCGCACAGGGGAAGATAGTCATCAAACAGGCGTGCTACGCGCAGGATACCTCTCCGCCGGACCCTGAATGCACGTGTTATACCTGCAGGAATTTCACCAGGGCGTACCTGCGCCATCTCTTCATGAGCGGCGAGATCCTATCCTGTATTTTGAATACGATTCACAACCTGACCTTTTATCAGAATTTCATGGCTGACATCAGGCATGCCATAGAGACGCAACAATTTTCGGAATTCAAGGAGCAATTTTTACAAGACTATACCCAGAGTCCCGCGGGGGTGATGATCGACAGCGAATATTCGCAATGCGCGCACCCATGACGCAACGGCAATTACCCGGTTGAATGGTCATTATGGATGCCCTCGATTCGCAGGGCATATCATTGGTATCATTGGTATCGTTGGTATCAGATGAAACTGCGAATGTAGAATGTCGAATGTAGAATGTAGAATGTCGAAGTGAAACGCCCATGAGCCGGATGAAACTGCGAATGTAGAATGTAGAATGTAGAAGTGAAACGCTCATGAGACTTCGGCTCACAAGGAAGCATGAAAATCCCGGGGGATTTTCAGATGAAAGAATCGGAATGCTATGATGAAAAGAATCGAGCACCTCATGGATGATGCGCAGCCTTACTCGGGGTACCGTAGCGGGCCATCGGGTCAGGTCCATACGCTTTTATTATCTTTTTATAATAGGGGGAATACGGAATGATTTTGCTCAACGTTGCCTATGCCATGTCTTCGGGTGGTGGACAGACCGGACAGTCCGGAGGAGGTGGAATGGTGGGGGGGCTGGTTACGCTCGGCCTCATATTTTTGGTGTTCTATTTTCTCCTGATCAGACCCCAGCAAAAACAGCAGCAAAAACTCCAGGAAATGCGCAATACACTGCGCGCTGGAGAGAAGGTTATGACCACCGGTGGAATATTCGGAACCGTCGAATCGATATCATCCGAGTCCATCATGCTTAAGATCGCCGATAAGGTACGAATCGAGGTCGCCAAAAATGCCATTGCCGGCATACGAGAGGGGACCAAAAAGGGTGGCAAAGAATAAAACGATGCACGTGAGAATAAGGGGGTCACAGTGAAAGATAACCTGAAATGGAAATTCTGGCTTATCGTCATCATAAGCATTATCGCCTTTGTCTATATTCTGCCTTCGTTAACCAGTTCGCTCCCCTCATGGTGGAAAAAAAAGATCGATAAGGTGCACCTCGGCCTTGACCTTCAGGGAGGCATGCACCTCGTACTCGGCGTGAAGGTGGAAAAGGCCATCGAGAGCTATCTGGAAAGGACCGCCAGTACCATCAAGGACGCCATGCGGGAGAAGGGGATCGTTTTCGACAGCATCGAGCGCGTGGATGCGAGAAAGATCGCCGTAAGGCTCGTGACCGAGGAATTCGTATCATCCATGGACACCATCATGGAGGATTATATCAATTTCGAGGTGGCAAACCCCGTTGAGGGGGACAACACCCGCTTCCTTCTCACCCTGCGTCCACAGGAGGCCGATCGTATCAAGGAGTCGGCCCTCAACCAGGCGGTGGAGACCATTCGAAACCGGATCGATCAGTTCGGGGTCAGTGAACCGACCATTCAGAAACAGGGCGAGGACCGAATTGTCGTGGAGCTTCCGGGGATAAAGGACACGAAACGGGCCATTTCCCTCATCGGGAAGACCGCTCAGCTTGAATTCAAGATTGTCGATGACGAGGCGAACCTCGATGAGGCCCTCAAGGGGAACATCCCCCCCGATGATGAAATCCTCTACGAGAGGACCGTGGACAGGGACACTGGAAGGCTGATCAAAAAGCCCTATCTGCTCAAAAAGAGGACCCTCATGACCGGAGACGTGCTCACCGATGCCGAGGTAAGGATCGGCGGGGAATACGGGGAATCGTACGTGGCCATCACGTTCGACAGCGGAGGGGCGAAGCTGTTTGAGCAGATCACCGCGGAGAACGTCGGGCGCCGGCTCGCCATCATTCTGGACAAAAATGTGTACTCAGCACCGGTTATACGCGAAAAAATCGGTGGAGGAAGGGCCCAGATCACCGGGAGTTTCTCTACCGAAGAGGCCCATGACCTGGCCATTGTTTTGAGGGCAGGCGCCTTGCCCGCACCGGTGGAAATCATGCACCAGCAATCGGTCGGACCATCGCTCGGCCAGGATTCCATCCGGAAGGGGCTTATATCCCTCCTGATAGGCTTTGTTCTGGTGATCGGGTTCATGGTGGTGTACTACAACCTCTCGGGGTTTGTGGCCGATCTTGCCCTCATCCTGAATATCATCCTGATCATGGCGGTGCTTTCCATATTCAAGGCAACCTTGACCCTCCCGGGGATAGCGGGAATCGTTCTGACCATTGGTATGGCAGTCGATGCCAATGTCCTCATATTCGAACGGATACGGGAGGAGCTCCTCCTCGGTAAAACGGTGAGGGCCGCGGTGAGTGCGGGATATGCCAAGGCCTTCATCACCATTTTGGATGCAAATGTTACGACCCTTATTGCCGCCGTGGTCCTCTTCCAGTTCGGAACCGGGCCGGTAAAGGGGTTTGCGGTGACCCTCAGCATCGGTATTATTGCAAGCATGTTTACGGCAATATTCGTCACCAGGTTTGTGTTTGACTGGTTCATGACCAGGGTGCGAATCCAAACCCTGAGCATCTAATACGAGAATATACGAGGAGGCATGAATGAGGTTCTTTAGAAATGATTTAAACATAGATTTCATGGGGGCCAGAAAGTGGGCCATCCTTGGGTCCATTATCATTATCGGGGTGGGTATCGCCTCCCTCATCGTTAAAAACGGGCCGCGCTACGGGGTTGACTTTGCCGGCGGGACCCTGGTCCAGGTCAAATTCAACGTGCCGATGGAAATCGATACGCTGCGCAACACCTTAAAGGATCTGGATCTGGGGGAGATCCTGATTCAACGCTATGGTGAGAAGGAGGAAAACGAGGTACTCCTGAGAATGTCCGCAACCACGTCGTCGTTGGAGGGATACGAAACGAGGATCGGAGAGGCCCTTACCGAGACCATAGGCGCGGATGCCTTTGAGATACGAAGGGTGGAGATGGTGGGGCCCAAGGTGGGGAAGGACCTGCGCGAGAAGGGGATATGGGCGATCATCTTCGCCACCCTGGGGGTTTTGTTCTATACGTGGTGGCGGTTTGAATTCGTATACGCCCTTGGCGCCATCATTGCGCTGCTCCACGATGTCCTGGTGACCGTGGGCGCATTCTCCCTGACCGGCCGTGAATTCACCCTGCCGGTGATCGCCGCCCTTTTGACCATCATCGGTTATTCCCTGAACGACACCATCGTGGTCTTCGACCGGGTGAGGGACAATCTCAAGTTGATGAGAAACCGGCCCCTCAAGGATATTCTCAATACGAGCATCAATCAGACGCTGGGACGGACCGTGCTCACCTCCTTGACCACCTTTTTTGTGGTATTCTGCTTATACGCCCTGGGTGGTGAGGTCATCAACGACTTTGCCTTCGCCCTCATCATCGGCGTTATCGTGGGTACGTACTCGTCCGTGTACATTGCGAGCCCGGTTGCCCTCTTCTTCCACAATCTTGCCCCCTCTGCAAAGGGTGCAGGCGGTGCAAGGGCAAAGAGGGAGATGGGGCCGGGCATGCCCGCAAGCAGTATCGGCCCTGTCAACAAAGGCGGCGTGAGCAGGATGATGGAGCAGCAGAAACAGATTCAAACGGCTGCATCGTCGGAATCAAGGAAGAAGGGAACCAAGGGTTCTTCAAAAAGGCGCAAGAAGAATCGACGCGGCTGATCCCCGATCGCATCCCGCTTCGATGGGAATGAGCGGGCGGCATGGTGCGTTTATGCACGGGTTTTAAAACGAACAGGCCATGTAACCCTTCCGGTGAAGGAATACATGGCCCATTTAATCTTTTGCGGGTTTAATTCCCCGCCCCTTGGGGCGACCCAAAAAATTCGTTTTACTACCCGGCGGGGTAGTTTATTTTAACCCCAAATAATGCAATTCGTCACAGTGTATACAGAAAACACAAGGCATTTGTGACAAATTTTAACCCCGGAGGATACCTTCCTAAAAGGTCCACCAGGGCTCCACGTCCAGCAGGAAGGTCATCACTGCATACCCTCCTCTGATATCGTAGGCGATGATCTCAACAAGATATCTTCCCGGCCAGGGAGTGGTCAGGGTGTAGACCGCCCCGCTCACGTATCTGCCCTTCTTATCCTCGTCGACGGTTTGGCCGATTTCGCTTTCGGGCGTAATGCCGAATCCCGGTTTCATTTCCGTTACACTGCCGATATTGCATGAATAGTGGATGACATCACCGTCAGGGTCGAAGAATTCAACGGGGATAAGGAATGTCCTTCCGGCCTTGGCAATCTGGGGACTGTCGATGTCTTCGCAGAGTATGGGGGGATGATTCAACCAGGTCCCGTAATTTACCACCACCAGGGTAAATTCGGTCACCGCCGAAAGCCCTCGCGGATCGGTGGCAATAACCTGAATCCGGTAAATCCCTTCGAACTGTGGACTGAAGCTGATTTCAGGCACGCAGGGCACCGGGATGATGGGTTCCTGCCAGGGACCATACTGGTAACTGGGGAGACCATTAATCAGGGCCGAGTAGGTGATGTTTCCCGGCTCCTCGATCGTACCGGGGATGTCTTCTTCATCCTTGTCGTAGCAGACAAATTGCTTGACAAAATAGCCCTCGTTGCTCCCCAGGATATAGACGTCGTCCTCGATCTCCTCAAAATAAGGCGGGTGGTTCTCCACCGGGTAATTGACCACCGACAAGGGAAAGGTTTCGATGTCCGAGAGGCCTCCCTCGTCCACCACCCGGATGGTCACTATGAGGTCCTCGAAATGCTGGGGGACAAACTGCAGCATCACCTTGTCCTTGGCGCATGCGGGATCGCTATTCGCACACAGGATATAGGAGCCGGCATTGTTCGGGTCCTCCTTGACACGGTGGATCAAATCGGTGGTCTGAATGCCTTGGGAGCCGTATCCCCCTATTGTGGCGAGGAATTCGAGCCTTGACTCGTCTGAGGCGCCGGTGAGCTCGATATCGGTGGCGGTGATGAGGGTGCTGAACGGCACGAAGAGCTGGGCATACTGTGGTCCGATCCGCTGCAGCTTGGGAGGATGGTTGATGATATCCCCCAATGTATCGTGAAAGGCGATATTATCAACCATCAGTTGATACCCCTTCAGCATAATGGAGAGTATCCGTGATTCACCGGGGCCAAAAATGGACTTACCGAATCCGTCCCTGTCGGTGTCGTCCATTTCGTACCCCAAAGCCATGGCTACATCCCGGTCCAGGTCTCGAAGCACCAGGTGCCAGGTCCCATCCTGATATTGCCTGCCCAGTTCATACACATAACCGGGGGGATCCATCCTTCCACTAAATATGTCCCCGGGTCTTCCCTCGTAGGGTATAGGACCTGACTCACCCTGGCCTACCGGGCGATAGATAAGATTGACCTGCTCACCCTTACGGGACACGAGGAATACCTGCACCTCCCATTGATCGAACCACTCTATGCCGAACCACATGCGAATATTGAATGAGATGATACTCTTGTCGCTGATGGGATCTCCATTGGGGTAGGTGACGGACTCATTCCATGCAAAAAATGGATAGAATTGATTCAGGTGGGACATCATGCATTCATAGAGAAGGACCCTGCTCTGCAATCCCGGGTCGATCACCGTGGATATGCGCCCGAATCCGGTATAGGGGCACCATCCGTAGACCGGATAAGGGGGACAGGAGCTCTTCCACCCATAGGTGCTCGGTGCATTCCAGTACTCAAAATCCTGCCACACGAAGGTATCTGCCCGGGCGCCGGGTCCGGTCAGCAGAAGGTGGAAGCATGCAGCCATCATACATACGATGACAACGAGTACGAATCCCCTCTTTTTCACCATTGATTCACCCCTTCCTTAGGCCCCCCGAAAACTTGCACCAATGCTCACTCAAACCTCAACGATGAAACACAATCGAGTCAATGCACTTGCCGTTGTTTAACTATATCCCAAAAAAAGCCATGTAATGACTGTTTATTTTAATATTCTATAAAAGATGCTACATATATTCAATATAAATTATATCAATAATCCTAAAAAGTGTCAAAAATTATCTCGCTATAGTGAATTTACTATGATGTGGCGATGAGGGGGAAATAATCAGGGAAAAGCACCATATATGAATTGACGTATCATCCGTTAAATTCTTACATGTGCAGAGAACCTCCCCAACGAAATCAGTCCCTTCAGGCCAGCCACCGCTGAAACATAAAGAGCGTCCACAGCTTCTTGCGGTTGTCGATCCTTCCCGCACAGTGGTCTCGAAGCAATCCATTCACCACATCCGGATCAAAGATGCCCTGCCTTCGTATCAGATCCGGATTGAGGGTATCCCCGAAGAGTTCCCTCAATTCGCCCTTGATCCATCGGGCCACGGGGATGCCGAATCCCTTCTTTTTTCGATGGATGATGGAGCGGGGCAGGAGCGCGGCAACAGCTTTCTTCAACAGGTACTTTGTCCTGAGGCGCTTCAATTTGAATGAAGGGGGAAGACGGGTGACAAAATCCACGCAGGTGTGGTCAAGAAAGGGCACACGAACCTCCAGGGAATGCGCCATGCTCGCCCTGTCCACCTTGACCAGGAGATCATCCTGAAGGTAGAGCTTGGCATCCAGGTAGAGAATCGCATGGAGGGGGTGATTGGCCTTGGCCCTGGCGAGATGATCCCTCACGATGGCGAAGGTGTCATGCTGTGCCAGGGATTCCTTGATCTCAGGGCGAAAGAGCAACGCCTTATCCTGCGGGCTGAAGGACCCCATCCAGATTGTATGACGAATGCCGGGGGGGAGGGATATGCCGTCGATGAAACGCTTTGCACAGAAATCCAGGCTGAAATTTTTGTCCGATACCGGAAGGCTGCGGATAAAGGGTTCCATCAGACCTTCCCTGAGCAATCCGGGGAGTTTGAGGTAAAGCCCGGCCATGGCGTGTGCCTGGTAGGTGTAGTACCCGGCGAACAGCTCATCCCCACCGTCACCGCTGAGGGCCACGGTTACCTGTTCCCTGCAGAATTTGCACAGAAGATAGGTAGGCAGCAGTGAGGCGTCACCAAACGGCTCATCCATGATGTCACACACCCTTGGAAGGGCATCCAGCATCTGGGCAGTGTCGAACATCTTCTGATGGTGGTTGATACCGATATGCCGGGACGCCTGTATGGCAAAATCGGATTCATCAAAGGAAGGCTCGTAGAACCCGATCTGAAAGCTGTCGATCGACTCATTTGCCTGACGATGGGCAAGGGCGGTGATCGTACTTGAATCGATCCCTCCGCTCAGGAAAGTCCCCAAAGGGACATCACTGATGAGCCTTCGTTTCACCGAGGCGCCAAGCAGGTCCAAATACTGTTCTTCGCATTCCCTTTCATCGAGCCCCTGTGCGGAGGTCCTTCCCGATCGATAGTCCAGGTCCCAATACTCCTTGAGCCGGATGGCTCCCTTTTCGAAAATGAGCATGTGGCCGGGGGGAAGCTTTGATACCCCCTGATAGATGGTCTTGGGTGTGGGAACATATTCAAAGGTCAGATACAGATCGAGGGCCTCGAGATCCAACTGCGGCTCCCATCCGGGGTGCTTGAGCAGGGCCTTGATTTCGGAGGCAAAGACAATGTCCCCCTGTGTGGTGAGCATATAATAGAGGGGCTTTATGCCCATTCGGTCCCTGACGAGGATGAGTCTCCTGCGCTGTGAATCCCACAGGGCGATGCCGAACATGCCGTTTAGGTCTTCGACAAAGGCATCCCCCTTCTCCTCGTACAGGTGCAGGACGACCTCCCCGTCCGATCCGGACGTGAAATGGTGCCCCCGTTTGATCAGATCATCCCGCAGTTCGGGGAAATTGTAGATCTCTCCGTTGTGGAGCAGCCAGAGGGTGCGGTCCTCGTTGGTCATGGGCTGATGCCCGGTGGCGAGGTCTATAATGGAAAGACGGCGCATACCCAGGGCCATGTATCCGTCAAAGTGGGTTCCCCACTCATCAGGTCCCCGATGGACCATCGTGTCACACATGGCCTTGAGAATGGCATCAGCCGGTTCCGGCCTGGGGTCTTCAGAAGAGAAGCCGCAAATACCGCACATGGAGCTGTTCAGTCCTTATAAGGATTAAGAAAAAAAGGGTTCATGGGCCGAAAACAATTACCGCATTATAAACAATATCCTTGGCTGCGGCAACTGCGGCGCTGGTCTTTCATGCCGGGTTTGTCTCAAAGAAGCAGCCTTTGCCATCAAAAACATGCATGATCCCTTGACAATAGCAAGGGATAAAGGTCTATAAAAGAAATATGATTCTGTTGATTCTCCTTAGGTTTTTCGCACTTACCTTCAATCGGCACTTCCCGATGCTCACATCGTTCCAAGAGCTTGATATGCGTCAGTATTCTGTAGAAACTCATCATGATGCTGAGAAAAACCCCACAAACCCGTCTTTATAGCCTTTTTTGGTGAAGTATCTAAGGCAGAATTCCATTGCAGACGCTGCAAACATCTTGATGTGCGAAAAGCGGGCCTTCGCATCAAAAAGATGCCGGGCTTCTATGTCATTATATCTGTTGAGTTTCGAGATAAAATGGTCGCTGTCTCAGTAATAAAAATAGACTCCGGCATGTTCTTCAGTCACCGACAAATAGAATGCCATTGCGGTATCGGCTATCTTCATGTATGCATGCACGGTATTGACAAATGCAATCGTCCGCTTCCTGAAAAAGCGAAAATGAAATTCGGCCCACCCATATGGTATGCTGTATCTATGTGCCCATGAAATAATTCTTCCCCTTTCTATCGATCCTCATTTTCTGGTGCATTGGTCTCCTTTTCACTGCTTGCTGAACTTTTAGATAATATTTGCCTTGACAAAAATCGAAAATTCTGCTTATTCTTTTGTCCAAAAAAGCGATTTCAGATTTCCTATCAACTCCAGGCCGATTTGACGATATCCGGTTTTATTAAAGCACAGGATATTGCAAAGGAGGGTTGATGTTCCGGAAGGTTTTTTGGATAAATGCGGGCCTCTGTGTCATCGTGCTGATGCTTTCCTATAACCTGTATCAAATTTGGTCTCAGGTTGCAGTGGATATGAAATCGCCCCCGGGCCGTGCGGAAGAGGTACAAAGGGCAGATACGCCCGATTCATTGGGAAATGACGGCCCTGACTATACGCCCTCCCCGCGAATGAGCTATGCGCCGATCATCGAAAAGGACCTGTTCAGACCGCAGCGCGAGGAATGGCAGCCTCCTCAGCGTCAGGCTCAGCAACCGGAGAGTCAGGCGGAGCAACCATTCGCGCCGCAGGCCGGCTTAAAATTACGCGAATACCGGTCGAACGAAAGCATGCGGGGCCAGCCGATCCCGGCCGCTGCCGTCAATGTTTGGACCTATGAAGGCGAACCGGTCAGCGCCACGGTGACCGACCGTCACATCGCCGTTGACTACGGCCGCAGCGGCGTGCTGTTCGACCGGAAGACCGGAGCAGTGGTGCGGCGGCTGACGGTGGCCAGCGGCTGGCCGACCACATGGCCCGCCGATTTCGGTCCACGGAACCTCGTTCCGCGCCACCCGCTGTTGGTGGGCCCGGTCGTGGTCAATCCGAATTATTCGCCCGGGGTGGTAATGTCCGGCGGGCACGCGACGGTCGATTCTCAACCGCCGCAGGTGGCCGTTGCCCAGATCGTTTTCGCCGGCCGCATCTGGCGGGCGATGAAGCCGAAAGCGGCCTTGGACAAGGTCGAGCGTCCGGAACGCGGCCACGAAATAGCATGGTCGAGTATTCTCAGCGACATCAACGAGCAGTCTTCCCTGGTAGCGACTGCGGACGACAACGCCGCCCATGCCGAGCGATTCACCACCGCCCACGGCCTGGCGGGCAACATCGTCACACACCTGGCCGTTCACGATGACACGCTGTGGGCGGCCTGCATCGATATCTACAATCCGGCTACGAAGAAATGGGACGTAGGCGGACTGTGCCGCTTAGATAAAAATGTCGGCCGGTGGCAGCGAGTGACAATGATCGACGGGCGGTCCGTCCGCTGGGTCACGGCCATGGAGGCGATCGGCGACGAGTTGTGGGTTGGCTTCCGGGAGGGCGAGGGCGTGGCCGGCGATCAGATCGTCTTCGGCATGGGGATTTACCAGGGCCTCTATCGGCCGAACGCGACGGCGATCGTGGTCGCGCGGCTGACCCAGGGGAAGTGGACAAGTTACGCCCGCAAGCCGTTGCCCGAACCGCAGAGATCCCTCGCGATCGAGCCGCAACGGGCCGTTCCGCCCACCGAGTACCCAACGTCGTTCGCGCGGCTCGGCGATCAGGTGCTGCTGTTCTCAAAGCGCGACGCCCACCGGAGGTCGGGCAGTTGGGGCATGCGTCTGGCGGGTACGGTATCGCTCTTGGACCTGAATACGGGCCAATGGCGAATCTACGACGCCGTGAAAGACCTCGACGCCGATCAGCTTACTGAGATGTTCAGCTGCCGCGGCGAGGTGCTTGTCAGCAGCAATCGCGGCCTGCATCGCTTCGGCAGCCAGACGGCGGCGTGGCGCCTGCTCGATCCGCAATCGCCGGTGAAAAATCCGACCATCGGCGCGACCGCCGTGGTGGGCGACGAGCTGTGGTTGGGCTACGATCGCCAGGACTTCTACACGATTGGCCAGCAGGGCATCAGCCGCTATAGCGAGCGGACGGGCCAGTGGTCGCACATGTCGCCTGCCGAACTGGGCATAGCCAGCCCCGTGCTCCAGTTTGTCACGCTGCCGAACGACGAGACATGGGTGCTTTTCGGCCAGCGCCCATGGATGGGTCCGACGATGCCCCACTTATACCAACGCGAATGCGTACCGCGCCCGACCGGGCTGGGGCGGTTTGCCGCGGGCAAGTGGGAGTTCCCGGTCGCCGGTCAGCCGGCCTGCGCCACACCACCACGCCATTTCTTTGACGGTACGGATAATGACTTGCTGCAACTGGGCGATTCGTTGATATATCTGTGCGACGGGGCGGTCTACAGCGGCCCGAAGCCGTGGAAGGAGATTGTTAAAGAGAACGTGATCAGCATTCACCGCGTAGCGCAGGAGCAGGGCGTTGAGATTGTGCGGGCCGCGGAATTGGGCGGGAAAACGAGATACCAACAAGGCGTGTACCGCGCCGAGGGCGGCGAGGTGACCTTCGATGGGAATTCTCCGGTACGCTCGGAGTGGGACACATATAAGCCGTGGCACTTCGAGACCGAGCAAGGCGCGAAGCAGTGGGCCATCGACATCCCGCCCGGCAGCCGGGACTACGACGTGGCCCGTTCGATTCAGACCGCCGCGGCCATTTGGCTCTTGTCACCCGGTCAGGTGATCCGTTGCGATCGCAAGGCCCTGGAGGAATTGGCCAAGTGAGCAAATCCTATTCGTTGCTCGTCAGCGCTATGGCGGGTGCGGCTGTGCTTGCCTTGGAGGTGTTGGCCGCCCGCGTGATGGCGCCGTTTCTGGGCAGCGGTCCGGTTACGTGGGCCGCGATGCTGGCATGCGCCCTGGGGATGCTGGCGATCGGCAACGTGCTGGGCGGATTTCTTTGCGATCGGGCACGTCCAGCGGGCACGATCGCTTGGTCGTTGATCGTGGCCGTCGCATGTCTCGTCGGCCTGTCGCACGGCTACAAGCCGGCGATCGAGTGGACCGCTTCGTACTCGCTGGTCATCAGCGCTCTGTTGGCCGCTTTGATCACGCAGGCTGTACCGTTGATAATGCTCGGGGCCGTCACCCCCGTGTTGCTCGGCGAAGGTCATGGCGACACGGGCCGTTGGGCCGGGTTCGTATTGGCCGCAGGCAGTGGGGGCGGCATCGCCGGGGCACTCACGACGGGAATTGTGCTCATCCCATCGATGGGATTGAGCCGGTCGTTTTTGGTCATCGCGGTCGGTTTGGCGTTTGTTGCCATACCCGCCCTTTGGCCCGAACGCCGGTGGTTTGGCGCGATTGCGCTTGTCGTGTGCCTGGCGTCGGGCGCGTGGTGCTGGCAGCGGCCCGTGGGCCAAACGTCGATCGAGTCGTTCTATGGGCAACTGGAGGTTCACGAGACCGAGTCGGGCCGCGTGCTGCTGGTCGATGGATTGCCGCAGACCGGGATGCCTGACCAGATCATGCCCGGCGATGGCCTGAGACACGGCTATTTGCTCGAAGCGGCGCTGGCGATCCGCCCGGAAGTGAAACGCACGTTGGTGATTGGCTTGGGCGCGGGATTGGCGCCGCGGTTGCTTGCGGCGCACGACGTTGCATGTGAATCGGTCGAGATCGATCCTGTTATCGTGGACATCGCCCGCCGCGATTTCGGTTTCACCGGTACGGTGGCGATCGGCGACGGCCGCGCGTTCGTTGCACTGGCCACGGGAAGCTACGACTTGATCGTCGTCGACGTCTGTACGGCCGACCGACTCGCGTGGCATCTGTTCACCCGCGAAGCGATCGAGCTGCTGCGCCGCCGTTTGGCCGCTGGCGGACTGCTGGCGATCCAGTTCATTGGCGATGACGGCCCGTGGTCGGCCTGCCTGTCGGCGACGGTAGAAGCCGTGTTCGGGCGCGGCCAAACAGTGATCGTGGCCCCGGCAACCAAATCAGGCGGCGTCGAGCCGCGCTGGCTCTTCGCCGCCGAAGGGCTGCCGCCGCGCCTGCCGCTTGAATTGGCTGCGGTGCGCTATGGCGCCCC
The DNA here is from genome assembly GCA_049472355.1 of bacterium. Taxonomy (GTDB): domain Bacteria; phylum SZUA-182; class SZUA-182; order DTGQ01; family JAFGSM01; genus JBLIRM01. The sequence continues at coordinate 83,861 of JBLIRP010000001.1, forward strand.
GTGGCGCGTTCTCGACACACCATCCCAAGGCCAGATCCTTACCGACGATCACTTCCCCGCCGAGCACGCCTGGGCTCGAACCGCGAACCAGTGGCGTCGGCGCTACGGTAGCTGATAAACACCGTTTGCCGGTCTGTCAGGGCTGAGATAATGAATCCATTTGCGGTCGTCATCCTTCCCCAATTAGCGCTTCTTGAGTTCCGGGCATTTGAGCTTAAAGCGCCATCTTTCTCTGAAGCTCTATATAAAATGAAAAAAGGCGGTTCTGAAAGGCCTGCAATTCGACGATCCTGATTTTTGCTACAGCCCCTTCATGAGGTTTTTTCTGTGTATCCTGCTCGAAGATGTCATAAAAAGCGCCGTGAAAACAGGATCACAGCAAAATCCAGCCCTACGGAGAATCGTTGCCTGCCTGCTTTTCCGATGTGGTGATCGTAGGGCCGACCAAAGGTGCAATGAAGAAGATGAACATGGCCAAAAGACCCGGGGAAAGAGGCTCATGTCAAGTCTCTTGGCAAGGTAAAAGGCGAGGAACATGAACAGAAGAAAGAGGGGGCGAATATGATGACCAGCGGCTTGGTATAATAGCTGCGGATGTTCCTTCTGGTGATCATACCGACACCCCGGATAAACTGCCAGTTGATCTACTCACTTGACATGTCCTGCATCTCCTGTCAGCCTGAGGAATGCATCCTTGAGGCTCGCCCTGCCTATCTCAAGGGATTCTGCGCCGGGAGAAATAAAAAGGGCCCCTGGAGATACCAGGGGCCCTTTTTTCGTCATATGCGGGCCATTGTTACATGAGTCTTCAACCCGGCGTTAACCGATACGACAATTCATCAGAACGACCACCACGGCTTGACCTCGAGGTCGATGGTGACCACGGCATAGCCTCCCCGTATGTCGAAGGCGATGATTTCAACCTGGTAAAAACCGGGGAAGTGGGTGTAGAAGTGCCAGTACAAATCGCCGCTGGGCAGGGTGCCGGTGGAGCCGATGTTGCTCGAAAAGTAGATCTCGTCGCCATCGGGGTCCTCCACCCTGAGGGTGGGGGACGACAACAGAAGTGGTTCCCCTGCCCTGACCACCTGCGGATGGTCCCAATCCATCATGATGACCGGGGGATGATTGAGCCACGTTCCCTTGTTGATGCTGAAGAGCATGAACTCGCCGATGGCCGAGGCACCCCGGTCATCCGTGGCCACCAGCCGGGCGCGATAGCTACCCTCGAATTTTGGGGTGAACCGTATGAGACCGCTGCAGGGTTCGATCATGCTTTCAAGCCAGGGCCCGTATTGATAGGAGGGGAGACCGCCAAGGGTAAAGCTCCAGAATATGTTGTCCATGTCCCTTCTGAACTGATCAGTGAGGGGGAATCCGGGCACATGGGTGGTTGCGGGAAGGTTCGACAGCGAGAATATCATGCAATCGGCGTCAACAATGCCGACGGCATAGGTGTTGAGCTGTCCTACGTAGAAGATCTGATCATCGAGGTCTTCGAGATAGGGGGGATGGTTTTCAACCGGATAGTTCACCACGGATATGGGAAACGTCTCCAGATCCGATACCCTCCCGTCGGTCACCTCGATGCTCAGGATGATATCCTCGAAGTACTGAGGGGTGAAATCGAGTCGTGCGATATTGGGCCAGTAGGTAAAACCGGCGTTCCACAAGGCGCATTCCAGGTAGAAGCTGGGCAGGGGCCCGAAAAAGGGCCTTCCGAAACGCGCGATGACCTCTTCGGCGTCATAATAGGCGGGGATATAGGTCGGCATGCCGTCGTAGGGATTGATCTCCAGCGGGTTTATGCCGTTGAACTGGACCCCGCTCGCCCCGATCCCTCCGACCGTGGCGTTCCAGCCCAGCGTTTGGTTGAAGGATGTTCCGGGAATGAACTCCAGATGCGGATTGCTTCCCAGGCGGTAGTTGGGATTCGCAAAGATGGGCAGGTTGACGTCCACGATGAAATCCCTGCCGATGAGGTCCGATATGTTGGGGTCCGCCTCCGTGCCGAACCTGTTGGGATCCGCCCCCAGGGAGATCCAGTAGTCCTCGATTGCATTGGGATCAGTGATGAAGATGTCCTCAAATCGGTCGGTGAGCAGGAAATCAAGGACATTGGAGATCTCTTCGTCCCCGGTGTCATAGTCCGCGAAGAAAAGATACCGGTAGGGCTCGAAGATCTGCGCATAGCGCGGGCCGATTTTATACAGATACGGCTGATACTCGTCGTAAGGGACCACGCCTCGTTTATGGAAGGCGATATTGTCAACCCGCAGCAGGGGGTGCTGAAACTTGACCATGGCCACCATGGAATTTCCCGTATCGCCGGTTGACGGATGCGGTCCGAACCCGTCGCTGTTGTTTCGTTCCCCGTCATCGGTAAGGTCCACATCCCGGTCCAGATCCCTGATGATATGGCTCCACCTCCCCTGGTTGAACTCCCTGCCTATTTGGAAGAGAAAACCGGGGGGATCGTACATCCCGGTAAAGATGTCGCCGGGTATTCCGTCCCTGAACACGGGGCCGGTTTCGCACATCCCCTCGGGCCGGTAGATGAGGAGCACCTGATTCCCGTTCCTGGAGATCACCATGATCGCCATCTCCCAGGTATCCCAATGCTCGATGCCGACAAAGGGTATCATGATATCGAAGGAGAACAGGCTCTTGTCGTTGATGGGGCTTCCGTCGGGGTAGGTGACGTTTTCGTTCCAGGCAAAGAAGGGATAAAACTGGTTTAAGGGGGACATCATGCACGAATAGAAAAGCACCCTGCTTTGCAGGAAGGGGCACATGATCGTCTCGATCCTGCCGAATCCCGTGTAGGGGCACCATCCGTAAACAGGGTAGGGGGGACACGAGCTCTTCCACCCGTAGTTGCTCGGTGCGTGCCAGTATTCGAAATCCTGCCATATAAAGGTATCGAGGCTGCGCCAGTCGGTGGACATCAATTCCTGCTGGGTGTAAATGGCTGACGTTGCCGGGGTCCCGGAAAACAATAGAATACCGCAGATGGCCCCTATAATGAGAGGAAATAGGACACATCCCCTTTTGAACATTAACGATCCCTCCTTTCACGTGCGTTAGGTGCAATCTCAGAATAGTGAAGTTCTTCGCCCAAGGCGTCATCTCCGGCCCTTGGCTGATTGAGCATGGAAAGACACGCCGTCTTGATCGTGCGCAGGATGGCTCCCATGAGGAATCGTGCGCATTGCAGTGATACGTATGTCAATAAAGAAATTGAAAGAAACCTATGACGAAGAAATGGAAAGAAGACATGAAGGTATTGTAACCCCTCTTTTTTATCCGGCCTCTCACCTCCTGTCTGGCAAGAAATTGAAGGTTGTAACCTTATATAAAACAGTTATAAAACAGTAATTATAAAACGAAAATTATGATGAAATAATCGGCGCTTTGCTTTTGGAAATAAACGTTATTGCCTATAAAATAATTTATACTATTATTTATTAAATTATACCATCTTGTGGAAACTCAATCAAATAGGGCAGGAAACGCCGGTCCTTATCTCTCGATCATCCGCAGAAAAACGATATACTGCCCGCAGAGGAAAACCCATCCGGAACAAGGTCCCGTTTTCGACAGGCCGATTACTGCCGCATCATCATTTGCACTGCTGCAATCCCTTCAGGGGTGACCTTGTACCGTTTCTGCGCCTGCCTTGTGGTGCCCTTTTTGAGTGTCTGTACCATAAGCTGGGGCCTTTTGTTCATCAAGCTGTTGACGGTGGCGGTTATGTTACGGACGCCGTGCCCCAGGCCGGCGAGCTTCATGGTTATTTCTCGCGCGGTAAGGTCTTCTCCGGGCCGGGTTGTCTGAAGATATGCTGCAGCAGCGAGCACCCTTTCCGCGTCGTTCTTCGGGCGAGCCTTGGCAAAGAGGTCCGCAGCGGGCGGAAGGGGTTGCCCGTCTCCTGAGCCGGCAATCTCCCACCCGGTATCCTTGCTCGTCTCCCAGGGTGGATCAAGCGAGAGCTTTTCAAGAACCCAGCTCATAATGCGCCGCTGCGCATGTGCATCGAGACCTCTCAGGGATGCGTAGATTTCGTTCATGATCCGTATTTCAGGGTCTAATTTCATGCCTCACCGGTCGGGTTGATACACCCAGGCCCAATTCCCTCCCTCGTGTGTGAAGCGATGGAAAACAGGCTCTATTAGTACGCATAGTCCGCAGTAAGGGACCGTAAGATCATATGGTATGTATATATCATTATCGATGTAATTGCAAGAGTATTAAATGACAAAATAATGACAGTGTAATGTTTCACGTGAAATCATTTAATTTAATATCCATGTTACATTCTCTATCATTTATACATGTAATTATAACAGCAATTTACCTATTGACTTGAGGTCCCTCGTGTGAAAGGCACAATCCGTGAATTACCCATAGGAGTCCCATCGATTGATCATATCCCCTGCGGATGGGTGGCTGAATTCAGGAACGGAATTATGCGGCAATTGAGGAAACACGAATGGCTTGAACAAAGGGGATGCCAACAGGGTGTCTTCCTCTTCCGGGTATTACATGCGGAAAGGCACCACTACAGGGAATTGTAATGGCTGATGGACTTATTGATCTTTCCGTTTGCGTCGAAAAAGAGGACCTCCACGCTGCGCTTTCCCAGTATTGAGTTATGGTAGATGGAGATGCTGCTGACGCTTGACAGGACCTCGAGCAATTCGTATCTCAATTGAGGGATCAGTCTAAATGCCTTTTGCATAAAGGTCCGGATGGTGTCCTTGCCCTTGAGGGTCCCGGTCCGAATGTTCAGCAGGGTGACGGCATAGGGTGTGGTCAGTTCGAAGTCCTCCGCGTAGAATTCCAGGATTCGATCCACATCATGAGAGTTCCATGCATCAATCCATCCCTGCGCGAAACGGAGCACCTGTTCGTTGTGTGCCATGGTTCCGGTCCCCCTCCGGTCAAGGTGAACTTCAATGCATCAATTGCAGTACACCGTAACTGTGCCCTATGCCCCTCTTTATATTCGACCAGCAATCCTGATGTCTTCAGTGGTGTTCCGTTACAAGTTCCGCCCCATGCCATTGGACGATACGGATGTCGCTTTCGATCCGGGCATCGATCCTGGTGGGATGACCGGCTATGGTGACGGTACTGGTAAGGCTGAATGGACTGATGCGCTGTGCGATGAGAACTCCCCTGGTGACGTCGAAGATGCACGAACCCTTGATGCGTCCCGAGGCGTTCATGCGTCCCGACATGGTCCCCTGCGGTGTGACCGCGAGGGTGGCTTCCTGTCCGCCCCGCTTCACCATCAGCGGGCTCGGCTGGTCAACCGGGGAAAGGGAGACGGCGAGGCTGAGATCCGACCACGTATGGACGGCCATGGCCCCCAGCCTCAGGATTGCATCCCCCGGCAGAACGCCCGCCGTGTGCGCGGGAGATCCGGGGACCACCCGGTCGGCGACCACCGTGCGGTCTTCTGCCTCCGCATCTTCGCCCTTTACGATCCCGACGACCTTGCTCAGGGCAATCTCCTTGTCCATGATCTCGAATGCACCCTCGAAATCGATCCATACCCACCTGTTGCCGCGCACCTCCGCTGTCCGTGCCACATGGTAGGTACAGGTCCCGGGCATCACCGCCTCGGGTATGTCCGGGGCAATGACGAGGTGGGCGCCCGCGGTCCAACGTGCCCCACCCTCAACCGGTGTTTCGGGAAAAACGGGAATGGAGCGCATATCGACGAAACCGGAAATATCGGTCATTTCGCCATACGGGGTCATCGAGAACCTGCCCAGGGGGTCGGACGAGGCAACAAGGAACCTGAGGACGTCAAATCCCTTCCCCTCCGCTTCGAAGTCGCTTCCGGACAGCGTTATGCGGGCGGTTCCATCCCCGGATACCTCGGTGACCGCATAGGTCAATCCCATGGAATGAACCTGCTCGGTTTTCCCCTCTTCGTCCTGTACGAAGGTGCGTTGTTCGACGCGGTAAAGCACCTTCATCCCGGGCACGAATCTCCATTGAAGCAGAAGCGGCTCCGGGGTATCGGCGCCCAAGGGGGACTCCCGCCACAGGGATTCGCCCTGAGCGGATGCGGATCGTTCACCCCTTATGGAGGCGCACGAGGTGCAGAGAACGGCGAGTGCGCACCACCATATGCATAGTACGGTAGCTTCAGACAGGAATCTCTTCATATCAGGGCCCTTGCCTTCGGGCGGACTCGATCCATTGAAGGATACCGGCAAGGTCCATGGCCCCGGTGTGGCGGGCGATCTCACGCCCCGCCTGAAAGGCGATCATGGTGGGAATACCCCGGATGCCGTATTGCGCGCCGATCCCCTGTTCCTGTTCGGTGTTGAGCCTGGCAAGGCGCACCCTGGGCTCCAGTTGACGGGCGGCCTGTTCGAAGAAGGGGGCCATCATCCTGCAGGGGCCGCACCACGGGGCCCAGAAATCCACCACCACCGGGATGGTGGAGTTATTGATATGCATGGCGAAATTCGCCGCGGAAAGCTCAACGGGATGGGCATTGAACAGGGGGGCCTTGCATCTTCCGCATGTCGGCCGATCATGCAGACGCTCTTCGGGTACGCGGTTTGTGGTGTTGCAGGAGGGGCATACGATATGGAGCGGGGTGTTCATGGGCGGGCCTTTCCTTCGGCATTGTCGGGCCGGGCGCCGCCCGTCCTGATCGCCTCCACGATCTCCTCCTCGGAATGGGTCAGGAGAAATTCGGGGGGAAACCCTTCCAGGAGTGTGTCATCCCACTGGATGTTCCACTCGGTCACCATGTCCATCAGATCGTTGTACTTCATCCCCAGTGCCCTGATCTTCTTGTCGAGAGGGAGCTCCCGGCAGAAGCTCACGTGCAGCACCGTGAGAAATGCCTCCATGTCCTTCTTGCCGAGGAGGGGAAAGATGATGATCCGCGCCTGGTCCCACACGCCGATTCCCACATACAACCGGTTGTTTTTCACGATCGCCCGCTTGGTGCCGCGAAGCGTATGGTCCCGTTCCACCCTGGATTGCATCTCCTTGCTGATTCCGTAACGTTCCTTCACCCGGATCTGTGATTCCGGGGTGGGAAGACCGAAGGGATCCAGTCCGGTCACGTGGTAAAGGGTCGCCCCCTCCACCCTGGTCACCGCGGTCTGTATCTGCTTTAACTGGGATATGATGTGCGGGGCCAGGTCCGAGGGTGAAAAACCCAATACAGGGAGCATGTCGAAGAGTGCGCCGGTGAGGGTCACCGGGAGCCTGCTGGTTCCTACGGTCACGGTTTTTGCCTGGTGTTTGATGGCGTCGATGGGCCGCGAGATCTGGTCGATGACCTCCTCCACCACCTGGCACAGGAGAATGAGGGGATCGCCGTGTGAAGCAGCGGGGCCGAAGTGGTTTTCCATCTCGTTGACCGGGATCTGCCCCAGGGCATACCTGCACGCCAGGGCAAGATTGCACAGGGTCCCCGGACGCACCGATGCATCGAACCTCCCCTCCTGTTTTCTCCGCATGACCGCCCTCTCGAACTCCTTGATAAGCAGGCGAATCTCGCGGTCATAGATCATGTCCGGACCCTCTTCCCCCAGTCCCCCCAGGAGATCGATCCGTTGATGCAGGCGGGTCTTGAACTCCTTGAAAAAAATCGCCTCGTCATTCATTGCCCTGGCCACGTGGTATCCCCATAGATGGCCGGCGAGGGTGTTGAGGATCGGGGCCAGTCGCTCATTGGTATAGGGCACGTAAAAAAGGGCGTCCGCGAGACCCTCGAACCGCTCCTCGCCCTCCGTTGCAATGCACACCACGGTGGCCTGATGTGCCTTGAATATCGCCGTGTCCTTGATCACGTCCCCCAGCACCGTCTCCCTGTTCCCTGCGGCGCACACCATGATCAGGGGTTCGGCGGAAAGATCGATGTGTTTTCTGTCCTCCACCACATCCGCGGGCAGGGTCTTGTAGCACAGCTCGCTCAACTTTATTCGGATCTCGTCGGCTGCAACCTTGTTGGGGCCGCTTCCCACCACCGCCCAATTCCTTTTGGGGAGCGCCGTGGAAGCGGCTGCGGCGATGCGCTCGCCCTGCTCGTTGATGATCCGGGTCATAAGGGCGGGAAGATGTATGAGATCGCGCATTTCGGAGGCGATGACGTCATCGCTGATCGTTCCCATGATCTGGGCAAGTCGGAGGCTGAGGATGCACCCGGCAACGATCTGGGAATAGAATGCCTTGGTGGAGGCAACGGACATCTCGATGTCCCTGCCGTCGCTGGTGTAGAATATGCCGTCCACCTTGGTGGCGATGTCGGAATCCCTTCTGTTGACGATGGCCATGGTGAAGGCCCCCCGGCTTCTCACCAGGTCCACCGCCTTGTTGGTATCCGTGGTGGTTCCCGACTGGGTGACCGCAAGCACCAGGGTGTCGGACATGGTACGGTCCAGGCAGAACCCGCTCAATTCGGATGCCTTTTTCGCCCTCACGCTGATGGGAGTCCTGGCGAGGTATTCCGTCATGAGCATGGCGATCCCTTCGGCCGCCACCCCTGCGGTTCCCTGGCCGACCAGGTAGATGTTCTTGATGTGCCCCTTGCGCAATGCATTCATGATCCTGCCGGGAAGGATCTCTTCCCCCAGGTTGAATGTGACGCTTCGCTCCCCCTGCTCCTTGAGGATGGTCGCCTTGCCCCGGATGGTCTTGCGGACCGAATCGGGCGCCTGGGTGACCTCCTTGAGGAAATAGTGGGGGAATCCCTCCCGGTCGATGTCACGGGTGGTGATCTGTGCCGTCTTTACGGGCATGTCCGCAACAGACACGGGATGACCATCGTAGAAGCATCCCCGGATGCCGTCCAGCCCGCCCCTGGAATCCAGGACCAGGATCTGGCCCTGTGTCCCGGAATTGCCGGGTATCCGCTCCCTCTCCCCCTCAAGTTTTATGTACCGAGGCGTCTGCTCCACCACCCCGTACACCTCGGAGGCTGCAACGTATGAGTCCCGGCCGATCCCCACGAAGATCGCCTGACCGCTTCCCCGCTGTGCAAGGTAGAGGTGATGAGGCTCCAGGTCCGACTGGAGGGCGATGGCGTGTGAGCCGGTGAAGTCCGATACGGCACGGCGGAACGCCTCCAGGAGGGAATTGCCCCTTGTGAGATAGTGCGCCACCCACAGGGGGATGATCTTGGTGTCGGTGGTGACATGGAGCGGGATACGGATTCCGTCCTCATCCTCGAGTATCCGTTTGATCTCCCGATAGTTGTCGATGTCCCCGTTCAGGACCACGTTGATCTGGCCATTCAGCGCATCCCCTGACTCTATGCAGCCGTCAAGGGGGTGGCAATTCGCCTCGGAGATCGCCCCCACCGAGGCCCAACGGGTGTGCGCAATGGTCTGTGAATAGATGCCCGGACACGACAGGGCCGATCGAAGGATGCGGTCAAGGGCGATCTCGTCCCTCAGGTGCAGGACATTGTCCCCCAGATGGCCGAGCTCACGGGCGGTCTTGAAGATGAAAAACAGGGCAGGGCCGTTCGCCTTGATCGTGCGGTGAACCAGATCATTCTGGGCGCTCCGGGCACCGTATTCCATCCCCAGGCCAGCTCCCTGAATGGATTCCTTCCAGGCCCTGACGGCCTGCTCGTCCGAAAAGCGGATCATCACGCAGATGCCCGCCGAATCCCTCCCCCTGATCTCCAAACGGTCCAGGTTGTTGAGGACAAGGTTGAGCTTGCCCATCTCGTGGACCAGGGGGCCGGCGATTTCCCCCTCACCTCCCTCATCGAGGGGAGCGAGCAGGGATTCCACCTTCTCCATGTTCAGCAGAAGCTCCCTTTCCAGCCACCAGGCGATGTCCCGGAGCTGCACAAGGCGGCTGTTCACCAGTTCGAGGGAGGAGGATTCGATCGTGATGCTCGACTGGTCGAGGAGGGCATCCTCGGATGCGATGAAGGAGCCGATTTCCAGGGCCTGGCTCCGTATGGATTTCCTCGCGCCTTCGTCCCCGTAAATATGTTGAAACTCCTTCACCCCCTTGAGGGCAAGGATGGTGTCCCTCAGCTCACTGAGGGATTTCTCCCCGTTCAGGTATTCCCCTGCAGAAAGGCGGCCCTGGATGAGCCCCTTTACCCCACAGGCGGCAATACCCCGCCAGAGTTCCTTCATGCGGGTGAGATACGATCGATACCCCCCGGTTTTCTCCCTGTTTGTATCATCGCCGGTGTATTCGAGGATACCGATGAGACCGCAACACAGGTAATGGGAACGAACAGGGAACAGTATCCAGGAGCCCGGCGGCACGCCGGCGGAAGAACGTCCGATGTAGACGGGTGCCGTCATACGGGTCGCTATTGTTCGAAAGAGGCGATGAATCATTGGGCGCTATGTTCTTCGGCAGTAATGGTTCAATATCGTTCTGAAAGGGGAATGCGCCTTTTGTTTCGGCTTCCTTGCACACAGGCGCACCCGCCTTTCCCCTATTGTAAAGTATATTGACCGGTTACCTAATTTGAAAAGTCTTTGAAAAATAGCACAATCCTTGTTAATGGACGAGATGCCGGAAACCGGCGTCGGGGTGAGTCAACATACGCTAAAACCCTTTATATTTTATATATATACCACATAAGAGACAGGATTACAAGGCGCACGGAGCCTGTGCGGCAATTCTAATTTTGGCATTGCCGGAGCCCGTGCCCGGCGTATACAGGCACCACGGCATGCGGGATGAAATGCCTTCACTCGCGGCCGATGGAATATCCTCATGGGGAGCCGGTGCTGTTGCGCCGGGGAAATGCGGTATGTTTCACGAATTTTGCCTGTACCATGTAGATGATGTTTTCCGCGATGTTGGTGGCATGGTCGCATATTCGCTCGAGATGGCGCACCACCAGCAGCATCGGGACGCCCTGCGGTGCGGTGTTCCCGTCCTTTACCAGGAATTCATAGATCAATTCCCTTTGAATCGAGGTCCTGAGCTGATTTGCAGAGGGCTCCGTGAGGATCACCTCCTTTGCCAGTTTCTTGTCGCGGTTGACAAAGGCATCGATTGCATCCCGCACCATCTTCCGCGCAATATCGGACAACGTGATGATCTCCTTAATGGGCTTGAGCAGCGGCCGGTCTGCGATTTCAAGCACCCTCTGGCAGATGTTCACCGAAAGATCGGCGATCCGCTCTATCTCCGCGTTGATCTTCATTGCCATGGTGATGAATCGGAGGTCCGTTGCCATCGGTTGATACAGGGCGAGGAGATCGATGGCCATTTCGTCGATGATGAGCTCCAGCCGGTCGATCTGCTTGTCGCCTTCGATAACGGCGAGGGCCATCTCCGTGTCCTTGTTTTTGAGTGCCTCGATCGATCTATAGATCGCCTGTTCGGTAAGGTAGGCCATCTTCAACAGATCGGTATTTAACTTATTCAGTTCTTTGTCTATATGTCGTTGCACTGTCTTGCCTTTCACCTGAAAATCCCCTTTGGGGCATTTTCATGCCTCTTTGTGAGCCGAATGCTCATGAATGCTTCACCTGCATTCCCGGTTCGTTGTGTTCAGCCTTCGATGTCATTGCCCTATGCAGTGAGCCCTCCGTGCCCTCTGCATAAATTTTCACAGCGTCCCTGGCATGTTCACTATATTCACTATCCGGGCTTATCCGAACCGGCCGATGATGTAATCCTCGGTGATCCTTTTCGACGGATTGGTGAATATCTTGGTCGTCGAGTCAAACTCGATGAGTTCCCCGAGCATAAAGAAGGCGGTATAATCGGAGATGCGGGCCGCCTGTTGCATATTGTGGGTCACGATGACGATGGTGTAGTGCCTTTTCAATTCCAGGATCAGTTCCTCGATCTTTGATGTGGCAATCGGATCGAGCGCAGACGCGGGCTCGTCCATGAGGAGTATCGCGGGCTCGACCGCAAGGGCGCGCGCAATGCACAGCCGCTGCTGCTGTCCGCCGGACAACTCAAAGGCGCTCGTATGCATCCGGTCCTTCACCTCGTCCCACAATGCGGCGTCCCTGAGGCTTTTTTCCACCCGTTCCGCGATGAAGCCCTTCCTCTTTCCTCCGTTTATGCGCAGGCCGTAGGCAACATTATCGAATATCGACTTGGGAAAGGGATTGGACTTCTGAAACACCATCCCTATATTCCTGCGTACGTGCACCACATCGACATCCGGGTCATAGATGTTCTTATTGTCCACCAGCACGGAGCCCTCGATCCTGGTATTCAGAATAATATCGTTCATGCGGTTGAGGCTGCGCAGAAAGGTGGACTTGCCGCACCCCGACGGCCCGATGATGCTGGTGACCCTGTTTTTCTCGATATGCATGGAGATGTGCTTCAATGCCTGGACATCCGCATAGCAGAGGTTGAAATTGTCGACCTTTATCTTTACCTTGTGCATGATTTTATTCCATTTTTACCTTTCGCAGGCGGTATCGCGCAATAACGGCGAAGAGATTCATGCCGAATACCAGTGCCAGGAGCACCAGCGCAGTGGCATAGGCGATGGGTCGCACCGTGGTGATCGCATGGTGCTGGGTTGACATGATGTAGAGGTGGTAGGGCAGGGCCATAAACTGGCTGAAGGCCGATCTGGGCAGGCAGGGCAGGTAGAATGCGGCGCCGGTGAACAGGATGGGGGCCGTCTCGCCCGCGGCCCGAGCCAGCCCCAGTATGGTGCCGGTGAGCATCCCCGGAATGGCATAGGGGAGCACGTTGGTCCGGATCCCCTGCCATTTGGTGGCGCCCAGGGCAAGCGCACCCTCCCTGTATGAATTGGGTATGCTCTTCAACGCCTCCTCGCTTGCCGTGATGGTCCAGGGAAGGGTCATCAGCCCGAGGGTGAGTCCGGCGGAAAGCACGCTGGTGCCGAAGCGCATCATGTTTACAAACAGGACCACGCCGAACAATCCGTAGACAATGGAGGGCACCCCCGACAGGTTGCGGATGGACATCCGGATCACCCTGGTCAGGATGTTGTCGCGCGCATATTCATTCAGGTATATGGCGCATCCCATTCCCAGGGGTACGGAGAGAAGGGCCGTTATGACGGTCACCATGAAGGTCCCCACGATGGCCGGCAGAATCCCCCCTGCGGTCATCCCCTTTCTGGGCATCGCGGAGATGAATTCCCAGCTTATCCTCCCGATTCCCTTGCTGACGATATCATAGAAGATGACTGCCAGGACGATAACCACGAAGAGCATGCACAGGCGCAAAAACCAGAATCCCAGGACCTGCTCGATATGCCTCTTGTTCATTTTGACACCTTCCCGTATTTGTGCAGGATAATGTCCGAAACCATGTTGACGATGAACGTTATGATGAACAGGACGAGCCCAACCCCGAACAGTGCAAAGTAGTGCGTGGTATTGAAGGGCACCTCCCCCAGTTCGATGGCGATCGTGGAGGTCATGGTGCGGACGGAATCGAGGAAGCTGGTGGGCATGGCAGGGGCGCACCCGGTAGCCATGAGGATGGCCATGGTCTCCCCGATCGCCCTGCCCATGCCGAGCATGCACGCGGCGATGATCCCCGATTTCGCCGCCGGCAGCTTCACCCGCACTACCGTTTGCCATTTGGTTGCACCAAGGGCCAGGGATGCCTCCTCGAAGGAGCGGGGAACATTCTTCAACGCATCCTCGGAAATGCTGGTAATGGTCGGTAATGCCATGATTGCCAGAAGGATCGATCCGTTCACCGCATTCAGGCCGTTGGGGAGATTGAACACCCTGGCGATGAAGGGACCAACCATAACAATACCCAGAAATCCTATGACCACCGAAGGGATCCCCGCAAGGATCTCCACGATTGGTTTTGCAATCTCCCTGACCCGGTGGCTCGCCACATCGGAGAGATACGCCGCCGTGCCGATGCCCAGCGGCACCGCAATCACCAGTGCCCCTATGGTGGTCATGAACGTGCTCACCACCATGGCCAGGATGCCGTAGGATGCCTGCACGAATGAGGTGGGATTCCACGTGGCGCTGAAAAAGAAATTGACGATGTCGATCTCCCTGAACGCGGGAAGCGAGGTAAACACCAAGAGGACGAAAATCCCTATAAGGACGATGACCACCACGAGGCCGTTTACAAGGAAAAAGAGGTGAATGGCCCTCTCCTTGAGGTTCTTGACATTCAATGGCCCACTTGTTTTCGCTGCCTGCGGGATCGCCGCATCATCCATGTCCCTTCGTTGAGGTACTGCGGTCGTCGACGGGGACTGCCGTGCATCCGCGCCCTGCGCGGTCATGCCCTGATCGCTGCGGAAGGAATCCCTTCTCGTGGCGATTTTGCCTCGAAACAAGGCCCCGACCTGTTCCACGGTCAGTCTTTCCGCCGGGGTGCCGTCGTTTGCCATGCCTTTTGCCTCATCCATCTCCTGCAATCACTTCGGGAGCCGATGTTCATACGTAGAGCCCTTATTCTTTTCACACCAATCATATATCGTGTATTTTGAGGATTCATGGCGGATGTGTGAATTTTCTGTGAACATGGAGGGACCCGTCCTGCTGTATTGACTTCGGCAAACGTTGTGTGATAGTGGTAATACGTTACTAAAATATGCGATGGAATCGTCCGAGATGAGGTGAACCCGAGACATCTGAGTTTATCACCAGCGTGAACATTCTCATGATCATATTCGCCGCTTGGTTGAAGATATGCTTCAGCCAGTGTCTGTCCCGCCAAACAGCCGGTTTCACGGCAGCGTTGCACTACATGCACCCATATGCCCCGCCGTCGACTCGACACCGTCCATCCCTGCATCCTCAGGCAAGGATGGAACAAGGCAGATCACCGCTAACACAGGGAGGTTGAACACATGAAAAGGGGATCCTTTCCGCTGTTCGTCACCGCATTCATTATTGCATGCATGGTATGCCTTGCACCGTTCACGTCTCAGAGGGCCTTTGCCCAGATTAATTGTACCGATATCACGGACTACGCGCCTGCGACGCGGGACCAGGTGCCGATCCCCTGGGTATTTTGGATGCAAGATGAAGCCGATCCCGCTATTTATATGCCATGGGTGCGACTCTCCCCCTCCAGTGAGGAAAGCCTGTACATACGCTGGTACTATGCATTCTGCCCCTTTGATTCTCTCACCATCCCTTCCCTGGGCGAGCTTGTCTGGGATTTCGATACAGATCAACCGGCACCGATTGCCGGTACGAATGACTGGGAATGTGGGAACCCGGACACGGAATGCCTTGAATTATTGAGTCCGGGGGGTGAGGGCGTAAGGCTCGCCGTGCCTATTTCATTTATGGGAAATTATCGCGCCATCATCATTGCCCTCGAGGTCCTGAATGCAGGCTTTGAGGTCATCGGCCATTCCATCAACGCAGCAATCATCAGCTCAGAGGGAACATCAATAAAGGAGGCGGCAATCAACCTCGACATGAGGAATACCACCGGGCATGCCGTAAGTGGTATCGAGTTGGATTTCTCAGGGGTTGAATTATCATGCGATTATGACATGATTGACGCACAGGGATTTATCGTGGGAGAAGAAGGTAGCTGGGGCTACGATGTACTAACAGAGCCACTTGTTATAAATAGTCCCTATGGATCTGAGCAGGCCAAACTGATCTGGGTGGACCAGGAAAGACCACTGGAAGTTGATGAGTGGGTGCATCTTGGTCTGCATTTCAACTTGGAAAACATCGTTTTTTTCTTCGATTTTATTGTTAATGAAAGCACTACCGAAGTGACGAGCGTTATGACCTCAGTAGAGGAGATCTGCGACGGTATCGATAATGATAACGACGGCCTGATTGACGAGGGATTCGATCAGGACGGTGACGGTGTGACCACGTGTGCGGGCGATTGCGATGATACGGACCCGGATATCTACCCCGGCGCCCCCGAGCTGCGCGACGGCACGGACAACAACTGCGACGGGGAGGTCGACGAGGGGTGTCCACCAGCGGTATGCGAGCCGTTGACCCGGGGATTCTGGAAGCGGATCTGCGATGGGACCTTCGGGGAAAAAAACTCATCCCGAAGCCCCCTCAGGCTTCGGGGACGACGACACCGAGGATGCGGAGTTGTGCGGTTATGTCCAGGTAAAGGACAAGGACACCAGCGATACCTGCGTAAAGGCGGATGCCCAGTATGCGGCCCTGCTTTTCAACATCAAATACGGGTTCCTCACCGTTTCCTGCGAGGTAGACCAGGGTGTGATCCAAAGGATACTCGATGAGTTCAACTCCGGTGTCCCCGTCGAGAATATCACCGATGTGAAGGATGTCGCAGGGCTCATCGCATCCCTGCTCGAGCCGGAAGATCCTGATCCCGATGACTGCAAGCTTGCCCAGGCCCTTGCGGACGCCGTCAACACCCGAATCGAACTGGCGGGGGAGTGAAATTCATCCACAAGTCCATTTTGGAATAGGCTGCGGCTTCGGAATACGTTGCAGGCCTTAATGGGTATGGGCGAATCGCCCCGGTATGGGGCATTCATCTCCGCCTCTTATGCCTTCGGGATGGTGAAGCTGAATGCGGAGCCCTGCCCCAGGATGCTTTTCACCGACACCTGGCCGTTGTGCTCCTGGACGAGGTGCTTCACGATGGAAAGCCCAAGGCCCGTGCCCCCCAATTCCCGGGACCGGGCCTTGTCCACCCGGTAGAAGCGCTCGAATATCCGATCGAGGTCCTTTTCGGGGATGCCGACGCCGGAATCCGCTATCTCCACCTTGATATGCGTCCCTGCCTCCTGTGCCGAAATGGTGACCGTTCCCTTTGTTTTATTGTATTTTATTGCATTGTCGATGAGGTTGAGCAGGACCTGGGCAATCGCGGCCTCATCGGCACGTATCTTGGGGATATTCCGGGGGATATCGACCCGTATGGCGATCCCCCGCTCCCCGGCCTGCCGGTTCAATTCGGCGACCACCCGTTCAGTGATGGCCGTGATGGAGCAGGATTGGAACGAGAGATCGAGCCTTCCCGACTCAATCCTGGACAGATCCAGAAGATCGTCGATCAACCGGGCCAGCCGGTCGGCATCGGAATGGATAATCTCCACAAATTCCCGTGCGTTTTGCGTGTCGTTCAATGCCCCGTCCAAAAGGGTCTCCGCATACCCCTTGATGATGGTTACCGGGGTTTTCAGCTCATGGGACACGTTGGCCACGAAATCCTGCCGGATCCGTTCGAGCCTCCTCAATTCAGTGACATCGTGGAATACCAGCACGGCGCCGTCTATATTCCCCCTCCGGACGACCGGGGTCGAATGCACCATGAGGATGCGTTCCTCGGGAAAGAGCAGGGATATCTCGCGGGGTTCCTTGCCGCGCTCCAATGCAAGCACATTTTCGGCGATCTCCTGGATTTCGATGTGCCGAATGACTTCGAGGGGTTTCTTGCCTGCCGCATTCTCATGAATGGCAAGAAGATCCCGGAGGGATTCATTCATGAGGAGAATGGTGCACCGTGCGTCCACCACCATGACCCCTTCGGACATGCCCAGGAGCACCGCCTCGAACCGTGATTTGCTTGCGGTCACCTCGTCAATACGGGCCCTTATTTGTTCGGACATGCGATTGAACGCCCGGGCAAGATCCCCCAGTTCATCATTCGCGGCAAGTGAAACCTTCCGTGAAAAGTCACCCTGGGCAATCTCGCCGGCAATAGCGGACATCTCCTGTATGGGTTTTGACAGGTACACGGATGCAATAACGCTGAAGAGTATCGATGATATGAATGCGACGATGAGGGATATGATCAGTAGTCGCTTGGAATATCCGGAGACGATCTGTATTTCTGACAGCGGCATCGCCAGCCGGATGATTCCCCCGGGTGAATCTCCCCCGAAAACGGAGGCGATATAGAGCATATCCTTTCTGAGGGTGGTGCTGAATCGGGTGCTTTCACCGAATTCCGCGTGAAGCGCGCCTTGGACCTCCGGTCGGTACAGGTGGTTTTCAACCACTGCGATCTCGTGCGGATGTAAATCGGAATCCCCCAATACAACCCCGTCGAGTGCAATGACCGTAACGCGTATTTCCTGATCCTTCCCGATGCGATCGGCGAGTTCGTCCCACTGTATATCGTGGGCCTTGCTGAGCGGGGAGGCGTCCAGGAAGGATCGCGCCATGAAGGCCTGCCTGATAAGATTGGTCCTGATGCGCTGGAGGGTATACCGTTTCAACGTGGAGTTGAGATACACATAGATACCGATCAGGATCAGTGCGCTTATCGCGACAAAGATGAGGGTTATCTTATAGTGGATGTGCGGACGAAAGAAATCATGCCTCTTCATTAAAGCGGTATCCCAACCCCCTGACCGTCTCGATAAGTTTTCCCATATCCCCCAATTTTTGCCGGAGCCGCTTGATATGGGTGTCGATTGTCCGTGTGGTGACGTCTGCGCTCATATCCCACACGTCATTCAGCAAGGTATCCCGTGACTGAACCCTCCCCCTTCGCGACATGAGAACCAGCAGGAGTTTGAATTCCATCGGCGTCACGTCGATGCGCGTGTCGTTTACGGTTACCTTGTGCCGTGGAATGTCCACGGTCAACGCGGAGGCGGTGAGAATGTCTTTTGCCGGTTCATCCTTGGGCGTTCCCCGCTTCAGGATGGCCTTGACCCTCAACACCAGCTCCCTGGGGCTGAATGGCTTGACCACATAGTCATCCGCGCCCAATTCGAACCCTACGATTCGGTCCACCTCCTCCCCCTTGGCGGTCAGCATGAGCACGGGTATCCTGGCAAGGCCCTTATCCCGCTTGAGGAGCCTGCAGACCTCGAATCCATCCATGCGGGGGAGCATGATATCCAATACGATCAAATCGGCCGGCTGTGTATCCAGATGCCTGAACAGCTCCTCACCGGAAGCAGCGACAGTGCATTCAAATCCGGCCCTTTCCAGGTTGTATTTTACCAGATTGGCAATACGACGATCATCTTCGACAACAAAAATCCTTCCGCGCTCCATGTTCTCTCCTTTTGCTGCCTCAGGCTGTACATTGTGACCATAAGTCTTACACGGTATTCGGGAATTTGTCAATTGATGCCTTGCACGTGTCCGCCTTATTCCGGATATTCTCGTGGCATCGCTTCCGTGTTGACAGATTGCCGGAAGAAAGATCCACCGAGAGATATACGATTTTCGGTCAAGGGGGTGTAAGCATATGACTTTTCATATATTTTGGAGATCTAACGACTTCTTATTGTATTATGGTAAAATTTATTGCATAAACATAAAATTTATGGTATATTATATAGTACTATAATGAGCGTCTTCGTATTTCCCAAAAAGGCATGACCATAGTTACTCATTTTGCCTTTCGGAACATCACATTTCTTTTTCAATCTCTCAAAAAGGGAGGATGCTGCTATGCGTCTCTATCTCGTCCGGTTTCTGTGTATCATTTCGGTCTCAATCTGTCTTGCGTTTGCATTTGCCCCCGCAGGGGCCTACTATGCCCCACCCGGCAATGCATTCGGTGTAGATCCGCTCGCTCCGGGGATTGACTTCGATCTGGATCTGGACAGGCTTGCTTTGCAGTATTACGGCATTGGCCTGGGCCTGTATGGGGGTTCCTACGGTGGCCTTTATGGCGGCCTGTACGGAGGCCTCTATGGAGGGCTGTACGGCGGCGGTCTGGGCCTGTATGGGGGCCTATATGGGGGTCTGTACGGTGGTTCCTACGGTTGCATTTACGGCGGCGGCCTGGGCCTCTTCGGTAGCCTGTACGGCGGCATCTATGGAGGAGGGTTATACGGCCTTTACGGCGGTGGTCTGTATGGCGGCCTGTACGGCGGTCTCTACGGTGGGCTGTATGGAGGCCTGGGCCTGTATGGCGGGTCGTATGGAGGCATATATGGTGGCGGCCTGTACGGCGGTCTCTATGGGCTTGGCGGCCTCTCCGGCTGGCCGGTCGTTTAATACCCTCCTGCGCATTAAGACATCTAAGGGTATATAGGAACGGCACCTAGTATCCGCAACCATATATCATGACATCGTTTCGGGGGCGACGTTAATGCCCTTCGAACCCTTGGCCCTGAGGAAGGTAGGTAAAGGGAGAGGCATCCTCCTGCGGTAACGCCGCAGGAGGATGCCTTTTTTTATTATGTGCGCGAATTCTGCTCATCGATGATACGCATCTGTGTTCCGGTTTTCTCCGTCTCAGGAAACAATAAGTGATTCCCTGCCTCCGTGTTTCATAGATCACAGGATACCATAAAAAATACCAAAACATATCTAATACAACATCATAGGGATCTGAGCACCCTCCCGTGATCCGAACCCTTTCGGTACACAAGTTCCTTGTCTGTTCATTTCCGCACCCATAACCACATGGATATCGGACTGATGAACCCATTTCGTCGATGAGATAGTACAGGGCTTGATAATTGACCATCTGCGGGCAGGGGACATGGTTTGAGGGAAGATAATTCGAAAAAAGGCATTGGATCTCACAAACGGGCCATAATCCCGATGATTTCGCTATGGCTTCTGTTCAATCCGCTCCTTCTCCATGGATTCATGCCTCCCACAGAGGGTCCCGATCATCGTATCCGCCCGATGCACCTTCATGCCCCGGTCACCTTCGCCCGAAGGGAAAAGGTCCTCCATTCACTGATGGAAATTGACGGGGGCGAATTCGAGAGCGCCTATGGCCCCGATTGGAGGGCGATCATCAATCCCTCCACTGATATGCCCTCCCGTATCTATGGAGGGAAGGCGGGGCTGGTGATCGGACATCGGGCGCGAAGCCTTGACGGAACCCTGGATCAGGAACACGTGATCGATGCGTGCAAGGATTTTATCCATCGCCACAATGCCCTCTTCAAGGTCAAGGTTGAGGAATTGCAGCCTGTCACGGTGACCGACAGGGGATGGGTCCGTATGGTACATTTTCAGCAAACCTGCAGGGAAAGGGCCGTGTACGGCTCCTATCTCACCTTTATCATTGATGCGCAGGGAAATATTCTGTCCATGGGCATGAATCTTTTTCCTGACATTGATATCGGAGATGCGCCGGAGGTGAACGAAGAGGCCCTTCGAGCGGTAATAACGGATGATGTGAAAAGTGATGATGCGGGTACCCATGGTGGCCGGGGGGGTATTGAATTCATTACATGGGAGCAGGTGGCATATCCGGTTATAGGTGATTCCGGTGTTTCCTTTTGCTGGGCGGTGTTGATCGAGGTACGGATTTCTTCCCCGCTGCAGCGTTGGCGCTATTGCATCGATGCACACACCGTGAAAATTCTGGAGCGGATTGATTGTATGCATTATGTAGTAAATGGAAGGATAACAGGGGAAATCCTTCCTGAATACCATGATGAGGAGACGGTAGTCGCAGCCCTGTCGGACCTCAGGACCACGCTGTTGACGCTGGATGAGCCCCTCTTTTTCGATCCGTTCGACGCGGATCCCTGCTGGAGCGGCACCACGCCCGGATACGGATGGGAATTCGGATCTCCTGAACCCCGGGATGTTGCAGTGGGACAATCCGATCCCTCGTTTGCCCACACAGGCGCCAATGTGTATGGTGTTAATCTGGCCGGCCCCTATCCGTCCGGCATGCCGGAGCCGCAGTATCTCACCATGGGGCAGCCCATCGACTGTATCGGTGAGGACGGGGTGGGCCTTCTCTTCTGGAGATGGCTTGGTGTCAAGGGTTCCTCGGATGATCGGGCTGCGATCGAGATATGGGACCAGTCACAAGAAATGTGGTCTACCCTGTGGGAGAATCGAGATGAGGACTTGTATGATGGCGGCTGGCGGCCCATATTCCATGATATTTCACCCTGGGCGGCGGGAAGCCCTGCGGTTTCGCTCA
Source organism: bacterium (assembly GCA_049472355.1). Taxonomy (GTDB): domain Bacteria; phylum SZUA-182; class SZUA-182; order DTGQ01; family JAFGSM01; genus JBLIRM01. Next base: position 105,641 of record JBLIRP010000001.1, read on the forward strand.
GGTGGGGCATAGGCCCCACCAATGGGTCTGTGGGCCTTTGTGGGTGGAACATCGATGATGTAGGCCTTTACAGCACGGTCCACACCTTTTCGGATGACAAGGGGGATTTTCAGCTCTCCGCGCCGGACTCCCGGAACATGCTCGTTGCCGTTTTGGAGGGAAGGTATTTCAGTGTCATCAGCAACGAGGAGGCCAGAATCACCTCCGTCAAATACGTATCAAGGGATTCGCAGGATACGAGCATCCATTTCACCCGTAGCAGCACCTATGACGAAGCAAGCGGTGCAGGGACGGTCAATGCCTTGGATGATATCGATGAAATCAATGCATACTATCATGCGAACCGGATGATCCGCCATATCCGGCAGATCGATCCCGATTTCCTGAACTCCCCCGGCCCCGGACTTCTTCCCATCACGATCACCGTGCGCCATGGCGAGCGCTACAACAATGCCTTCTGGCTCCCAGGGGAGGGCGTCTTCCTGGGCGAGGGGGACGGATTTTCATTCCGTAATTTCGCCCATTTTTCCGATGTCGTCTACCATGAGGTAACCCATGCCATAACGGATATCATGTACGGGTATCTGTGGGGCGAAGCCTCTACCATTCATCAAGCATCCCTTAGGATGTACGGGGCAACAGGCCAATTTGATGCCATGCATGAGGCATTTTCGGACTACTGGGCCTGTACCCTCAACGATGACAGCAAGATAGGGGACGGCGGCTTCCTCGTGTCTTCCCAAAGGGATTGCGTCCGGAACCTGGAAAATGATCTGCGATATCCTTCCGATTACGGGAATCAATCATACACAAACAGCCTTATTCTCTCAGGGGCCATGTGGAATGTGCGGCAGCGCATGCGAGAAGAATCCGGCGACCTCGGGGTGCGCACGGCGGATACCTTGTTTCATATAGCCCGGGAGGCACGATCAAGGACGTTCAGGGATTTTCTGCTGGATGTCCTTATGGTCGATGAGGCGGGGTACGCCTCCGCGCACGTGGAATTGATCCTCGAAGGCTTCGGTGCAAAGGGGATCGGCATTCCCCCTCCGCCACCCACATCACTGACCCTGGAGGAAACAGAGGAAGGGGTCCGCGTCTTTTGGGCACGGTGTGCGGATGCGGCAGGGTATTGCGTCTATGTGCAGGAAGAGTGGTGGCCATGGATTGGAAACGGTGAACCGAGAGATGGCCTCGGAAGCACTAAGGCCATGCGGGTGGATGTCGGAGATACGGATAATTACCTCCTTACCGGACTTTTTTCAGGGGATTATATAATAAGGGTGAGTGCTTATAATAAATACGGCGCTGAGAGCGCCGCCTCCCCGGAGAGAAGGCTTTCCCTGGGCGAGGAGCCCGATAGCCCGTCATTCAAGGTACTGGACGAGTATTTGCAGGGGATGTGTTTCATAGGGAGTGTGTAGACGATGAACAGCAAGGAATTCAAGGAATTATACAAGAGATAACAAAAAATTATCCGCACATCACATCGATACTACTCTATGGGTCAAAGGCAACGGGGGATTTTGCCGAGGATTCCGATATTGACCTTTTGTTCATATGTGATACGGAACCCTCGCGGTCTTCGAAGAATCAGCTTATCGATGCCATTTATGAACATGAACTAAGGAATGATATTGTCATTTCCGCCATTTTTGTAAGTAAATCCGCCTTTAGCCGGGAAGCAAGCACCTTTGTGAAGCACGCAAAAAAGGAAGGAATTGTCCTATGGTTGAGGGAATGAGCGGATCATGTCCATAGAACGTAGGAGCGCGAGGTTCCTTCTGTCCTCTTCCATGCCTATTCCCTTTGGTGTCTCCAGGACCATGGGTATCTTCACAAAGCGTTCGTCGTGAAGGAGGAGGCGGAAGGCCCCGATGCCAAGATGTCCTTTGCCGATGTGCTCGTGCCGGTCCCTCCGGGAACCGAGCCCGGCCTTGGAATCGTTCAGGTGAAAGGCGCGAATACGAGGCAGGCCGATGATACAGTCGAATGCCTCGAAGGCTGCCTCGTATGTCTCAGGTGTCCGCAGATCATACCCGGCAGCGAATGCATGGGAGGTGTCGAAACACACCCCGATGCGGTCTTGGTTCCGAATCGAGCTCATGATCTCGGCCAGGTGCTCGAACCGGTATCCGAGGTTGCTCCCCTGCCCCGACGTAGTTTCCAAAAGGATCCCCACACTCGAACCGGAGGTCTCATCGAGCACCCGGTTGAGGTTTCGGGCGATGCTCCGCAATCCCTGGCTTTCTCCGCTTCCCATGTGCGATCCCGGGTGTATCACCAGAAAGGGAAGGCCGAACTGTTCGGCCCGTTGCATCTCCTCGCGCATTGAGACAAGGGATTTACGTGATTTTTCACGATCCGGGGAGGCGAGATTGATCAAATAGTTGTTGTGCCCGAAGATGCATCGAACGAGGGGGCTTTTCGTGCGGAAACGCTCCAGGACCTCTGAGGGGATGGCCCGCGAAACCCAGCGGTTGTTGAACCCGGTAAAGATCTGGATGGCAGTGCACCCGAGGGACACGCCGCGGTCGATGGCCCTGTCCACCCCCCCGGCAATGGACATGTGCGCCCCAAGAAGCCTCTCGATATGGGCTGGCAATGAAACCTCCTGTCGTTCTCCTTATCCGGTTGTTTGATGCCTTCAGTTGCGTCAAAAGGCCCGTGCACTGACATTATAAGGGCTTGACCGATCCTGCGCCACAGCGATTTCCAAGGTCTCTGTTTTACAATGCACGTCACCGGAAAAACCTCAGAGGACAACATATAAGGCATCAGGGATGGCCGGGCACGGCCATCCCTGACAAGCCACCGCATAATATGTCCTCCCTTTTCGTTGAGGGGAAATAAGGAGGGCGGGGTAGGGCATCAAAAACCGATATTCTTTTTGTTGGCCTTCTGATATTCCCCGGTCACGGGGAAGAACCCCTCCTCTTCAACAATCCTCTGCCCCTCCGGACCGATCTCAAAGGCGATGAAATCCCTGACCGCTCCGGTGGGCATGCCGTTCACGTACTGGAAAAGCGGCCGGGCAACAGGATATCGTCCGGTTTCCACGGCCTCGGTGTCGAGGGGGCTCGTGTATTCACCCCCGGCCTGAGCAGCGACATTCAGCACGGTGATTCCCACGGCGTCCTTTACATAGCCGGCGCCTACATAGCCGATCCCTGTTTCATCCTGCTTGACGCTCTCCACGATCTGGGCATTGCCGTTCATGCGGTTCATCTTGGGCGAATAGTCCCCCTTGAGCACGTGCTCGGCGAAGAATACAAAGGTTCCGGAATTGGACTGACGCCCATACAGCGTAATCGGCTTATCCTTTCCGCCCACATCCTTCCAGTTTTTAATCTCGCCCCGAAACATGGCGCCTATCTGGTCCATGGTGAGCCTGGTGACCGGATTCTTCATATTGGTGATCACGCTCAGGCCATCGATTCCTATCACCACCACCCTCGGATCAACGCCCCGCTGGCCGGCAAGCTGAATCTCCTTGTCCTTCATGGGACGGGAGGCATCGGCAATATCGCATTTCCCGTCGATCAGGGCGGCTATGCCGGTGCCCGAACCCCCGCCGGTCACCGCAATCATGGCCTGCGGGTGCTTTCCCATGTACTGTTCCGCCAGGGTTTGCACGAGATTGATCAGCGTATCGGATCCCTTGATTTGGATCATGTTCTGTGCCGCGCCCATTGAAGGAAAGATCATAATAAGCGCAACGGCCACCACGACAGCATTTAAGTATCCTTTCATCTAAAAATCCCCTTTGGGGCATTTTCATGCCTCTTTGTGAGCCGAAGGCTCATTTGCGTTTCACTTCTACATTCTACATTCTACATTCGACATTCGCATTTTCATCCGGCTCATGTGCGTTTCACTGTCATTTCCTCCTTCCATGGCACGAATCCTTAAATCGGGTCATGGATCATCGAGTTATACAATCGATCCATGTTTGCATTACATGGCGTACCCTGTTTCCACAAACCAAACTTTGTTAGAGCGTAGCGAAGCGAAGCTGCTATGCTATGCCTTGTGCCATAAAAGCGGTTAGGTTTTCTGCCTTCCGCTGAACACCGGCAAGCCGCTATCATTTCCTACCAAACTTTGTCAGGCGAAGCGGAGCGGAGCAGTATAAAGCCCCTACCGGTCATATAAAGGCTCGCGACTTCACCTACCAAACTTTGTCAGGTGAAGCGAAGCTACTAAAATACGCCTTCTTCAAAAAAGCGGCTACGTTTGTACCTTCCTCTGCATACCGGCGCGCCCTTATCATGTGTAACAATACACAAACAATGTGAAGCGGTGATTACGAGGGGGTGACAATCGTGTGAAATATAATCGTGGGCTGAAAGAAGAAGTTTGATGAAGTAATTGCACGGATACCTTGTGACATTTTGTGAAATGGCATTCCTGTTTTATGTGTATACGGCTCGTGCGATGGACTATTTTCCCATTCTGTATTAGAATATCGGATTACAATAACGGATTAGTACCCTGATGAGATTGATCAGACGGGATCGGAAGGACCGGCGGCATGAGCACAAAGAAAAATAGTGATCCGCAGAGTCAACAAGCAATGATCGCGATCGAGGACGGCACGGTCTTCCAAGGGATCTCCTTCGGCGTGTCCGGCGAGCGGACCGGTGAGATGGTGTTCAATACCGGCATGGCAGGCTACCAGGAGGTGCTCACCGATCCCTCGTACAAGGGGCAGATGGTGGTGATGACCGCACCGCAGATCGGAAACTACGGCATACACCCCGAGGCGTCCGAATCGGGCTCCGTTCACATGGATGCCTTCATCGTCCGGGAGCAGAGCCGGATACCCTCCCACTGGGAGTCACGCGAGGGCCTCAAGGAGTTTCTCCTTCGCCACAACTGTATGGGGGTTGAGGGGGTGGATACCCGCGCCCTTACCCTGAGGCTCCGGGAGCAGGGCGCCATGCGGGCCGTCGTATCCACTACCGACCTTGATGCTGCAAGCCTTGTTGAAAAGGCACGCAATGCACCCACCCTGATCGGCCGCGACCTGGTAAGGGAGGTGACCGGGCAGGACCTCGATTTCTTCAGGGGAATGCAGGAGGTCTCCTTGGGCAATGATCCCCATGTGGTGGTCTATGATTTCGGGGTCAAGCGGAACATCGTCCGGTCCCTGGTGCGCGCCGGATGCAGGGTGAGCGTCGTCAGGGCGGATACCATGGCCTCGGAGGTGCTTGGCATGCATCCCGACGGGATCATGCTCTCAAACGGGCCTGGAGACCCGGAGGGAATACCGTACGTGGTCGCAGAGGTGGCAAAGCTCATCGGCACGGTCCCCATGTTCGGGATATGCCTGGGACACCAGATCATCGGGCTCGCACTGGGAGGTCGCTCCTTCAAGCTGAAGTTCGGACATCATGGGGTGAATCACCCGGTCAGGGATGTGAACACCGGGAGGGTACAGATCACGGTCCAGAACCACGGGTTCTGCATCGATCCCGAGTCCATTGATACAAGCGGCATGAGCGTGACCCACATCAACCTCAACGACCGGACCCTGGAGGGGATCGTGGTGCCGGAAAAGCTTCTCATGTGCGTGCAGTTCCACCCGGAGGCCGCCCCGGGGCCGCATGACGCCCTGGGGCTGTTCGGGGATTTTGTGGACAGGATCAATGCGTGGCGCGCCAAAAACACGGCGAAGAAGGGGAAAAGGACACCAGGGAAGTGACGTGAGCCATGCCCAGACGAAATGACATACGAAAGATACTCATCATCGGTTCGGGCCCAATCATCATAGGCCAGGCGTGCGAATTCGACTATTCGGGCACCCAGGCATGCAAGGCG
>JBLIRP010000010.1:0-57246 GCA_049472355.1 bacterium
AGGCTGAATATGATGGCGATCACCAGGCCGAAGATGGCCACCACGATCAGGAGCTCGAAGAATACGATGAGAAAGAAGAGCATGCGCGCACGGCGGTTGAGGTATGTGCTGGTGATCTCGGAGATGGACTTCCCCTTGTTCCGCAGGGAGATGATGAGGGAGCCGTAGTCATGGACCGCGCCCATGACGATCGCCCCCAGGAAGACCCACAGGAACGCCGGGACCCAGCCCCAGATGATCCCGATCGCAGGGCCGACAATGGGGCCGGTTCCGGCGATGGAGGTAAAATGGTGCCCGAAGATGATGCCCTTTTTAGTGGGCACGTAATCGATACCGTCTTTGAACTCGTGTGACGGGACCAGGGTCTCCCTGCGTATGGCGAAGACCTTGCGGGACAGAAACCTGCCGTAGGTATGGTAGACGACGATATAGCCGAGAAAGGAAAGAACCATCAAAAGAATGGGACCCATGGTGTCCTCCCCCAACCAAACTTTGTTAGAGCGTAGCGAAGCGAAGCTACTATGCTGCCCATGCAGCTACAAAAAATCTCCGCGATTACGCATATAAAAAAACTTTGTTAGAGCGCAGCGAAGCGAAGCTACAACCAAGCTTGCCTGGCGTAGCGAAGCGAAGCACTATGTTAGGCCCTGGAATCACCTAAAGGTCGCTTCGCCAAGAAAATTTACTTGAAACCCTCCCCGCATAGCTCCATAAACATGTCTGTCCGCTTCAACATAATACAAACACAGTAATTGCCAATTGCGGGCCGCAACACTTGAAAATCATTATAGAGATTCACTTTGTGCAATGTCAAGATTGGCTCCCCTGACCGGCCATAAGCCCTGTGTCAGGGGTATGATTCTCCCAGATTCTCCGTTCCATCTCGGTGAGCAGGGGATGGAGCGTTGAGCGGTCAACGGCGGATATGCACACGGCATCATACCGGCGGCACACCGCTTCGGCCAGTTTTTTCTCCACGAGGTCCGTCTTGTTGAAGCACAGCAGGGTTGGCTTGTCCTGGAGCCCGAGCTCCTTGAGGATGCGGTTGACCGATTCGATGTGATCCTCAAAAAAGGGGTTGCCGATGTCCACCACATGGAGGAGGAAATCGGCGTCCTCCAGCTCTTCCAGGGTGGCCTTGAAGGCACCTATCAGTTGCTTGGGCAGGGAGTGGATGAAGCCCACCGTATCCGTGATGATCACCTCACGCTCACGGGGAAAACGAAGCCGGCGGGTCGCCGTATCAAGTGTTGCGAAGAGGAGGTCCTCCACAAACACGTGGCTTTCGGTAAGGGCATTGAGGAGCGTGGATTTTCCTGCGTTGGTGTAGCCGATGATGGAACATATGGGGAGTCCCGCCTTGACCCGCAACGACCGTTTCTGCCGTCTGCGCGTACTGATTTCCTTGAGCCTTTTTTCCAGGTGTGATATGCGCTCCCTGATACGGCGCCGGTCGATCTCCAGTTTGGTCTCCCCTGGTCCGCGGCCCCCGATTCCACCCATCAGACGCGACATTGCGGTTCCCTTGCCCTTGAGTCTCGGCAACAGGTACTTCAACTGGGCCAGTTCCACCTGTACCTTTCCATCCTGGGTGTGGGCCCTTCGGGCAAAGATATCCAGGATGAGCTGGGGGCGGTCGATGACCTTCAGTTCGGTGAGGGTGCAGATATTGGTCAACTGGTCGGGGGTGAGCTCCTGATCGAAACAGATAAGACCCGCACCGATTTGCAGGGCACGGATGACCATCTCCTGCACCTTTCCCGAACCCATCAAATAACGCGGGTTGTATTCCTGCACCCGCTGAATGATCACGTCGAGCACCTGGATATGGGCGGTCCTGGCGAGTTCCTTGAGTTCGGCAATCGATTCCTCGGCCTCCAGCCTGGATTTTGTTACCACGCTGACCAGAATGGCCCTTTCCTCGTAGCCGAGGGTATCCTGCGCCTTGGGGCTGGTGCGGTTGATCTCCTCTTCGAGGGCATTGATAAACAGGGAAAAATCCATCGTTATATGGTGGGGTGACGAGGCGGGGAGTATTTCGTAGATCCTGCCCTCCTTGTTGGGGGGAAGGAGGTGGGCCATAAAGAGCAGGCCGGGTAATCCCTCCGGTCCTACCTCGATCGCAGCAGTCAGATCGAATCGAAGAAGGGCAAGATCGGTGAGGTCCTGCTTGCTCAAACCATTTGCGTCGAAATGGGTGTGGATGAATCGAATACCGCGTAACCGGTTATGTCCCACGCGATAGGCCTTCAATTCGGGAAGGGAAATATTCTTCGCGTCTCCAACCACCACATAGGGGATCTCGCCCTTTCGGTTGATGCACACCCCGATCTTCCTGCCCGTATCCAGCGAGACCTCGGTCATGTACCGGGCAAGCTCAGGGGTGACCACCTCTTCGGGTGGCACGCGACGCCGGAAAATTCGCTCTATCTTTTTGATTTGGCTGCTTTTAAGTCCGGTCAAATGACCGTATACTTTGTGAATAGGCGCTCCTTTAAACGAGAAATGAATACCATCTCGGAATCCGGGTCATTATGGCCCCGAATTGCGTTGTTCTATTACCAGAATAGCACAATTCCCCTGCCATCCACAACCGGAACGGAGGGCACATCCCATTGCCCTTCCCTGCAGGATCGTGGGAAATTTCTATTGACACCGCATATACCATTGTGTTATTTTGCTGTGTATTGAATTGGTGATGGAGAGAAACAGAAGCGAGGGTGGAACAGCATGAAATTGAGAGAGGTCTCCCTATTCAAGGATTTTACCGATGAACAGCTCTCGAAGGTGCGCAGTATCACGCTCCCGGCTACCTATGCCACCCGGGAGTCCATAATCAAATATAACGACGAGAGCAACGAATTCTACATTCTCGAAGAGGGGAAGGTGCAGGTTGAGGTCCCCGTCGAGGAAGGGAAGAACATCATCTCCATTCTCCGGCCTGTTTCCATCTTCGGTGAGGTGGGACTCCTGGACGAGGCACATCGCTCCGCCTCCGTGGTGGCAACCGAACCCTGCAAGATCCTCGTCATCAAAAACAGCGACTTCCTCGTGCTTCTGGATGAAGACAAGGATATGGCCCACAAGTTTTATCGCTCCCTCGGTCAGATACTGTACAAGCGCATGTGCAAGACCACCTCGCAGCTCACCTTCTTCAAGATCGCCTACCGCTTGACGAACGATTGAAACGCGGCTCCGCCACGTATCACCGTTGCAGATATTTGTCCATTGACCGAATATTTCGAGTATTCTTCCTTGCCCCCCAAGAAATGCCCCCTTGATCCTAAAAATCCCCTCTGCATCCGCATGTCAAAATAGTGCACCCTGTCCCTGACGGCCTCATACCTGGCCGGTGGCCGGAACCTGTGCTATAATTAAGGCGAAGTGAATAGCGGGCCATTGTTTGCTCATGGCTCGTGATTTTTGACCCCCAGGGGAGGATGATGCGCGACAAGACGATAACACACGGAGGGGAAGCGGCCCTTTTGGCCCTCATCGAAAAAGGGCTGAAGGGTGTTCCCGAGTCCCTCTCCCGCACCCCCATAAGGGTCCCGGTGGGATTCGGGGACGATGCCGCCCTGCTCGCTGTGGAGCAGGGATTCCAGGTGCTCGTCACCACCGATCTCCTCATCGAGGATGTGCACTTCAGGAAGCGCTATGTCTCACCCGAACAGCTCGGGTACAAGGCGCTTGCGGTCAATATGAGCGATATTGCCGCCATGGGAGGCATACCCTCGCGAGCGTTGATCGGACTGGCCCTACCCCCTTCCACACCCTTCTCGTTCGTTGAGGGGCTGTACAACGGCATGATCAGGACCGGTCGGGAGTACGGGGTGGGCATTATCGGCGGTGACACCGTTCGCTCCCCCGGACCGGTGGTAATCGCGGTTACCATGATCGGCGCGGTGCAGGAGGCGAATGCGATCACCAGAAGCGGGGCCAGCCCGGGGGACCGGATCATGGTGACGGGCGAGTTGGGAGGGGCCATGCTGGGCCTGGAGCTTCTCGAGAAGGGGGACGGAAAGGGGAACATAGCGGACGGCCCGTGCACACGGTTTCTCCATCCCATCCCCAGGGTGCGCGAGGCCGGGATCATGGCGCGAGATCACCTGGCGACCGCGATGATCGACCTGAGTGACGGCCTAACTCAGGACCTTGCCCACCTGTGTCAGGCATCCTGCACGGGCGCACGGATCGAAGCCGGTTCCGTGCCGATCGACAGCGCGGTTGCGCGTCTGGTGAGCGGAAAGGGCGCCGATCCCTTGCGGTATGCCTTGTCGGGTGGTGAGGATTACGAGATCCTGTTTACGGTGCGCCCCGAGAACGCGCAGTTTGCGATTGATCGTGTTCGCGCGGAAACAGGCACCCGGGTGTCCGATATCGGGGTGATATGCCCCGAGGATGAAGGAATCGCCCTTATCGATGACGAGGGAAGGGAATCGCCATTGCCCCCCGGCGGCTTCGAGCACTTTTCGTCAAAAAAGGCCGATCTTTAAAACAGAGGATACAATCTTAAGAGAATAGAGGAGCAGATTCCAAATACAGAAGATATGGAACTATACGACGTAAACCGCATTGATGCGATCCTGAAATACGAATTCGGAGACATGTTTTTCCCCATGCTGCGGGGAATCCGCGGGGAAGAGGCGATCTACCAGGGCCGGCTGAAGCCCGGGTCGGGTCTCTCCCTTGAATACCTGATCACCAGATTTCACGAACTCGGCTACAATGTGCGGGTCCTGAGCTACGAGCCCCGCGTTACCCTCATCTTTACCCACCGGGACCAGCAGCAGGCGGAACGCCCCTCCCGCAGGCCGCAAAAATACGGACTGCATCTTGTCCTCTTTCTGCTCACCATTGTGAGCACCCTGTGGGCGGGGGCGATGCAATACAATGTGGATATCATCAAGGAACCCCTCAAGATATGGATGGGTCTTCCCTTCTCGATCCCCCTGCTGATGATCCTGACGGCACACGAGATGGGGCATTACATCGTTTCACTGAAACATAAGATCCTGTCCACCCTCCCCTACTTCATCCCCTTTCCCAATATCATCGGCACCATGGGTGCGATCATCAAGATGAAATCCGCAATCCCCGACCGGAAGGCCCTCATGGACGTGGGGATGGCCGGTCCGCTTGCGGGCGCCGTCCTGGCGATTCCCACCATCATTGTGGGCCTCAAGCTCTCCACGATCTCCATGAACGCAGCCTCCGAGGCGGCCGGAGGGATCATCCTCGGGGAATCGCTCCTGTTCAAGCTCCTCACATGGCTCGTCCACGGCAGCCTTCCCTCCAGTGCCCAGATCATCATTCATCCCATTGCCTTTGCCGGATGGGTGGGGCTGCTGGTGACCTTCATGAACCTGTTCCCTGCAAGCCAGCTCGATGGCGGACACATCTCGTACGCACTGTTCGGGCCGATGCACAAGACGATCGGAAGGATCACCTGCCTGGTGTTCGCCGTCATGGGGATATTCTACTGGCCGTGGTTTATCTGGATGCTCTTCGTATTTTTCATCGGGCTGGGACATCCCGCACCCATCAATGACAGGGAACTTGTGGATGGAAAACGGCGCATCCTGGGGATGGTATGCCTGGGGCTCTTTGTCCTCACCTGCACGCCGCGGCCCTTCTACGGTGAGCAGCTCCCCACCAGCCTCATTTCCCTCATCAGGGCATTCATGGGATAAAGGGCATCAGGGATAGCGGTACGCCTTTTGATAGGCGGTAAAGTAGAGAAGGAGCACGATCCGGTCAGGCGGAATCCCCTTCCACCGGGAGACCATCGAGCGGTAAGCCTCCATCTGGGGCCTGTACAGGAGCGCCTCCCTGTCCATGACCGCCCCCTCATTCCCTCCCTTGCAGCGAACGGTCTTGTAATCGACGATCCACCAGCGCGATCCGTCGAAGATGAGCCGGTCCACGATCCCCGATCGAACGACCCCCGCTTCCGGGGAATCCTCGATTCCCCATTCGGCATAGGCCTCCGGGTGCCCGCGGTCGAGGATCCATGCGCAGGTCTCCTCCTCCATACACCGGCTGACCTCTTCCAGAATGGACCGGGCAAGGGGACCTGCCTGGCCCGGACTGATGCCCTCGGCACACAGGGCCGCTGCAACCGCCGGCTCCGGGGGTACTTCCTTTTCCCCTGCCGCACCGGCAAGTATCCTGTGGGTGACGATTCCCCGCGCCCGCTCCTGTGTTGCCGGATCATGATTCCGTTCGGAGTCCTCCACCGGCCGGGGCACAAATTCCCTTGTCTCCGACGGGCTTACCACCCTGCACGGTACCGGCTCGGGGGCTATGTGAACCGGCTCCGGAAGGGGAGGGACGGCAGGGGAGGAGTACCGTTCGGAAGAGGGAGGGGGGTTGATGCATATTTCCATGCCGCAGGACCCTTCCCTCCTGATGTCGTGCTCCAGGGGAGGGGAAAGGTCCCATGCACCCATCCCCTCGTGCGCCATGACGGCGGCAAGGGGGGAATGTAGAGAGCGAGCACGGAGCCTTCCATTGCTCCGGTTCGCCACCCCGCTCAGATGCAGGCCCCTTTTGGCGCGGGTCACGGCGACATACAGGACCCTTTTTGCCTCCGCGCACCGCTTCCCTTCGTCCCTGGAGCGCAGGAGGCCGTAAATGGGGTCCTGCGCACCGTTTCGCCGATCCCTTCTGAGCGCCAGGAGTCCCTCGCCGTTTTTTCCGGTCTCCAGGAGATAGGGGGGCTGATCGGAGCGGCCTCCCGCCAGGGGGTTCCAGTCAAGAAAGGGGCAGAACACATGGTCGAATTCGAGCCCCTTGGCCTTGTGTACGGTCATGATGGACACCCTGCTGCGGGACGCCTCCGGGGGGCTCGGCAGGTAGGTACGCCCAAGTGATCGTTCCACCCTCTCGATCGTCTCCTCGGGGATGGTCCGGTCGGATTCCTCGATCAGATCCAGATAGCGCAGCACATTGGCAACCCCCTCCGTGCCTGTCCAGGACGCCAATGCGTATGCCCCCTCCATCTCGAGCCAGGCATCCCTGACGATGCCGGCAAGGGGATCGCGGCCCACCCTCATGCGGGCCCTCCGTATGATCTCCCACCACGGTCGCAGCCCTTCCCCTTCCTTCGTTTGCACATAATGGGTGATCCTGTCCGTCCAGGTTGCGCCCGGCTCAAGCATGATCCTGCAGAGCACTCCCGGGTTGCACCATTTCCAGGGGGCCCTGAGAAGGGCGGCACAGGCGACGTCGTCATAGGGCCGCACCAGGGCGCGCACCATGGCATGCATGCACAGCACCTCGATCCTTTCCCCCAGGGTGATCCCCTCGGTAACCATGACCGGAAGACCGATATCCCGAAATGCCTGAAGATAAAGGGAAATGCGTGTGCGGGTGAAAAGGAGGACGGCGATATCCTCCCCCTCCCCGGTCTGTGCATCCAGGTGCGCCACACCTCGGGCGAGCCATCGGGCCTCGGCAACCTGGGGGTCGGAAACCGTCTCGCCTTCACAAAAGAGGGTCAAGGAGAGGGAGTGGCCCCCTTCGATACTCGCGGTTGCAGGCGAATAGGGGACCTCGTCGATATCCTCCCGTGCATGGGCCATGACCGTGTCTTCGAACAGGTGGTTGGTCCATTCCACCAGTCCTGGTGCTGAACGGAAATTGTGCCGGAGACTGATGGATTCAAGGGGGATGTGCCCCTGGCCCGGCACGGGCAGGCCGCTGCGGGCCTCCATGAAAAGCGACACTTCCGCCTTGCGGAAGGAGTAAATAGACTGCTTGGGATCACCCACCACAAAGAGGGTTCTCCCGTCTCCGGGAGACCATCCCGCGCACAGTCTCTGCAGGAGCTCCCACTGATTACGGCTGGTGTCCTGGAATTCATCAACCAGGATATGGCGCAGGGTGCTGTCGAGAATCAGTTGTATGTCCGGAATCTCCGCCCTTCTGAAAACCCTCAGGCAGGCGAGCTCCAGGCCGACGAAGTCGATGATCCCCTTCTGAAGGCAGGTTTCCTGCCAGGCGGCAATGACCTCTCCCACCAGGATAACGAGGTCATGGATCGCCCGGATATGATGCCGGTCATACCCGTGCACCGGCAGCGCCCTCAGATCGTGGAGCATCTCCACCGTCTCCTGGGCAAGCGCCCTGAGCCGTGCACCCACCTCCCGGGCGACCGGGTCCTTTGCACCGGCAGGGAATTGTTTCCTCGGCGTGCCCTGCTTGGTGAGGATGCGATCGACAAGGGACTGCCATGACGGAAGGTCCTGCCAGGTAATGCCCGGCGGACCGCCGTCCTCTCCGCAATGCTGCGGCTCCAGGTATTGCACGGCCTCCCTCCAGTTTCGGGCAAGATCCGACTCCAGGAATGCCGCGCGCGTCCGTGCGATGAGCCGGGTGACCAGGTCTTCCAGGTCCTGATTGATCCTTTGCTGAAACGAATCAAGGTCCGGATGAAGGCCCACCATGCGGATCAGGTCCCCGAGGTAATCCCTTCGTTCGACCAGCCTCATGCAGTCGGAACGAAGCCGGCCCCACTGGTTGTTGCTCCTCAACAGCCAGGCCTCCAGGGCCAGCCTCCGCGGATCATCCTTGGGCAGGGAGCCGATTCCCTTCAGTGCGTCGTCCGTGACCTGCTCGAGTAGTTCATCATGCTCTATTCCCTCGATCACCCCGATATCGGAGGAAACCCCGGCATCGAAGGGTGAGGACCGCACAATGGCCAGGCACAGGCTGTGAAAGGTCATGATCCTGAGCCCGTCCGGGGAATAGATGAGATGGTGATACTCCTTGTGACGCGCCAGGGCCTGCCGGGCGACTGCATGACGCTCCCCTTCCCTCCCTTCCTCGGCGCTGCGCAGGGTATTCCAGATGCGCTGCCGCATCTCCGCAGCCGCCTTGTTGGTGAAGGTGAGCGCAAGTATCTGCAGGGGATGGTCGCATGAGGCCAGAAGCCTCAGGAACCTATCGGTCAGCAGGGTGGTCTTTCCCGCCCCTGCTGGGGATTCGCAGTGGATGCTCCGCGAGCAGTCGAGCGCGGCCTCCCGCTCCCGATGGTCGGACAGCGGCAGCGTCTCATGCAGTCCCTGCTTACTCGCCATTTCCGATTCTCCTATCGCCTATGGATGCTGCCTTGTCACCCTTTATCCCAAACCGTTACTCTCCGGCTACTGAGAATTCATATCCGCACAACGTGCGCACGGGGCAATATGCGCAGGCACCCCTGTCCTTGCGGGTGGGGGCCGGCCTGGGGGAGGGAGCGACGTCACCCTCCTTGAGCCCGGCGATGAGTCCGGCAACCCTCTCCTCCCATCGGGAGAGCATCAGACTCCAGTCCTCCGCGGTAAGGGAAAAATCCTGGGATCGGATGTCCCCGGCGACATCGATGCCGATATAGCCGCCAAACAGCGGTGTACCCGAAGAAACAACAATGGGGGTATGCCCCGTGCGCAGGGCCAGGAGGTAGGGCAGGAGCTGGGAAACCCACAGCTCCTCCACGTCCTTTTTTGCCGGGACCTTGCCGGTCTTATAGTCCCAGCATATATACCCCCCCTCCGGACGGCGGTCCACCCGGTCGATCCTTCCGGATATGCGGATGGAGGCACCCGGGGGCTCGAGATTGGAGAAGGAGACCTCCGTGGAATCCCAGCGGAACCCCTGGTCCCATGCATCCCTCTCCTGCGCAAGCCACGCGGGCAGGAGTCCCCCGGTTTCACCGGCGGAGGGATCATCCTCGAGCCAGCGGCGCAGTTCCACGTGCCAGGAGAATTCATCCGCCAGGGGGGCCAGGAGCGCCGCTGCCTGCTCCTTCAGCACTGTGGTGACCTGGTCCCATTGTTTACACAGGTCGAGCCCCTGGCGCAGCACCTCCTTCACCAGACGTGACAGGCACCTGTGCACCATTTCACCCCGCGCTCGTGGGGAGATGCCCGGCCCGGGCTCATCAAGCGGTTCAATGCCGAGACAGGAGAGGGCAAAGAAACGGAAGGGACAGGTAATCCCCTGCTCCAGGGCGGTGGCTGATACCACCGGGGGAATGGGCACCTCATCCGGGCAACGCTCTTGTGAAGGGCCTGCATGCGCACCTTCCTTATGCTCCGCACCCCTTCGGGTCTGTGCAAGCCACCTGCACCCGGCCCACAGGGTGCTTCCCGTGTTCCAGAGGTCCACTGCCTCCCTGGTTTGCTCGTGGGGCCAGAATGGCGATTGAACCAGGGGCTCGGTCTCCCGTTGTTCCGGCCTGGTAAGGGTAACCTCCGTCGCCGATGCACACAGTTGGTCGAACAGGAGCCTGCCGAATTGGTATTGGCCCTCAGGGGTGCCGCCCTGCACCCGTGCCCTCTCCTCGGATGTCAGGAAGGGGAAGGGGCGGGACGGCTGCGGAAGCAGGCCGGAAACCATGCCCGGGATGAAGAGGCGGTCAAAGCACAGTCCCCGGGCCTCGATGAGTCCCATGATCTGGAGACCGGCATCCTCATACCCCCTGACACTGAAAAGGGTTTCCGAGCACAGGTGCGAAAGCCACCCCACGTATTCGCCGAGGCCCATCGGTTCATCACCGGTATCACGTTCAAGCGCTCCCATTCCCTCATCGAGGTGGTCCCACGACACCTGGTCTTCCTCTCCCGCCCTGACCGGAAATTCAAGGGCGCCCCATACGGCCCGCAGGTGACTGTTCCACTCCCCCAGGGGATATCGCGCACCATGCAATCGCAAAGGGGCAAGGGAGGCAATGAGGTCCTCCAGCACGCTTGCCTCTCTGGGATGCCCGGTGCGAACCCGGCGTATCAGTCGGTCCAGGTCCCCCTCCACGTTTTCCCTCCTCCACACCCTGTCCAGCGCTCCCAGGGCATGTCGTTGGGAGGCCCATCGTCCGTAATGGGGGGACAGCAGGAGAGAAACCAGGTACAGGCGCTCCCTGCCGCCCATGGCAAGCCTGAGGGGAAGGAGCCCCGCCTGGACCAGTGGGGACCTGGTGAGCGGTTTCCCCATGGTTATGTTGAAATAGGCCCCGGCCTCGCCATGCCTCACCCCCAGTAAGTCCGTGAGGACCCGTTCGAACAGGCCGCCGTATGCCTCCATGTCGGTCACCGCTATCCCGATGCGGTGTGCAGGGATATCCCGGGAGGACTCGACTGCATGCTCCGCAATCCATTCCACCTCCTGGAGGGGATCCGGGAGCGCCACCCCGGTGCAGCGGGCCTCCGGCGAATCCGTGATTTCCAGCCATTCCACACGGGTGATGTGGTCAAGACAGTCAAAGAGACGGTGCTCGACGGGCGAAGACTGCCGGAGCCCCGCAAGAAGGATGCGTCCCGGGATTGCCACGGCACATCGCGCAGTTTCTGAATGAAGGAACCGGGAGAGATGTCCCGGCATCTCAGCGGGATGAATGAGGCCCTCGGCGCTCAGGCGCTCGGTGAAGCGATTGATCAGCTCCGATGACCACTGGACCAGGGGGGAGGTTCCCCTCCGCTGGTCCGTGTCCAGCAGATGCCGTACCAGGGCTGCGTACGTGCCATCGAGGCCTTTGGCCAGGGAGAATCCCTCAAAAATGTTCACGGGCGGCGGAAATCGGCGTACCAACTCACGCCACAGCATCATGCATCTCCACGGGGATGCGGGGCGGAAATCACTCCAGGACTCCCTCCACAGCTCCCCGATCCACTGATTCAGGCTCATCACCCTGATGGGAAGCCATGAACATGCGCCTGCGGTGAGTTGCACCTGTCTGAACCGGCGAAGGATCTGGCGCGCCATTCGCCCTCCGGGGGTAAGGACGATATCCTGCGGCCCGGTGTTGCGTATGATCCAGTCCTGCAACTGCTCTGCGGATGAAAAGGAAATCCGGTGCATGCAGGCATCATAGACCAAAGGAACGGATGGTTTCAAGGGATGAAACGGATTTGCCGGAATGATTTGGCCGATAAATAAGAAGAGGGTGTTGTACCGGAGGATATGCCACACGACAAGGGAGAATCCCATGTGCCAATGCTGGCCCTATCAGGCAGTGCGATCGAACAGGTGGAGAACGAGGATCAAGGACACGCTGTGCCGGATGTTTCCGTTGACCCTGTACGGCGTAAAGAATGTCTTGTTCGGCAGGTGGATGAACCGGACGATTTGGACAAAACAGCGTGAGACACTGTGAACCGCCATGCATTACACCGGGAAGAAGAATGCCTTCAACAGGGGGCTGGAGACCTTGAAAACCATCGTTACTCAAAAAATGGGCAGGAGGGGCAGGGACAAGATACGGATCCTGTTCAAGGTGAATCTCATCCGTAGTGTTGACGAATCCAGGAGAGATATTCCCCAGTTTTAACCCGCCTCACCCACTCCTCATGGTCGAGATACCACGCAATGGTCTTGGTAAGACCCGTCTCGAGTGATTCTTCCGGACGCCACCCCGTTTCGTCCTTCAATTTTGTGCAATCGATCGCATACCGTCTGTCGTGTCCTGGCCGGTCCTTGACGTACGAAATCAATTCACTCCTCGAACGGCACCCCTTCGGGGCGGGAAGCGTTGTGTCCAACACATCGCATATCATCGAAACGATCCGAATGTTCTCCATCTCGGTATTGCCGCCGACGTTGTACGTCTGCCCGCGGCGCCCCTGTTTCATGATCATCCAGATGGCGACACAGTGGTCCCTCACGTAAAGCCAGTCCCGGATATGTCTTCCGTCACCATACACAGGGAGGGGTTTACCCTCCACCGCATTGAGGATCATGAGGGGAATGAGCTTTTCAGGAAACTGATAGGGTCCGTAATTGTTGGAGCAATTGGATATGGTGACGGGAAGCCCGTAGGTGGTGTGATATGCCCTCACCAGGTGGTCGGAGGATGCCTTGGATGCGGAATAGGGACTGTTCGGCCGGTACGGGGTCTGCTCGGTGAAGCACCCGGTCTTGGGCAGGGACCCGAAGACCTCGTCCGTGCTGATATGGTGAAAGAGGAGCATGCGGTTGCTTGAACGGGCGCACTCCAGCAGGTTGAAGGTGCCGATGATGTTGGTCCGTATGAAGTCATCCGGCCGCACGATGGACCGGTCCACGTGTGACTCCGCAGCGAAGTGACACACGGAATCGATGGCGTATTCGTCGAATACCCTCTGCATGAGTTCCTTGTCGCAGATATCCCCCTTGATGAAGGTATACCTGGAAGGAAACCGCTCGTCGATATCGACAAGATTCTCCGGATTTCCCGCGTAGGTCAGCTTGTCGATATTGACTACATGCCCCTCAAAATCCGATTCCTCCAGCAGGTACCTGATGAAGTTCGATCCGATAAAACCGCACCCGCCGGTGACCAACAGACTCTTCATGACGTCCATGACCTCATAGACCTAACAGGGTGTTCTATCGTGCCGACTGGAATGAATTGCTTGCTCTAATTTCCTGGGTGCACGTCGAACAGCCTTATGTCCCGAGGTTTCCTGAACACGTCGAAAATCCTTGCATATCTCTGATAAATCTCCATGAAATTTTTGTGTATGTTCCTTGCGATGCCTTCGCACTTCTTCAACGATTGGATCTTTCATTTCTCAGCCTCCAATAATTCGTCGGGTGAGCATATCTCTGGACAAAGATAACCCTCTGCTTCGACAATCCTTCTTATCTTATTGCGAGTAAAGGGATTATTGAGATGAGCAAAGTTCCATGTAACGATAACTTCCATTCCATTGACTGCTGCAAGAGCAATATGAAGAGCATCTTCTGGATATTGGTTAGGGATCCCCTTTTCGGCTATAATTTTCTCTGCGAGCAGTCGCGCCGCGTCGTCAATATCGAGCATAGGGAATTCAGTAATTGCAGCGAGTCTCATTTGTGCTTGTTCTGGATCACCTCTGCCAGCTTCATGAAATACAAGGGCCGATATATATGTCTCATATCTTGTTGATAGTTTTGTCCACAACTCGCGAGTTGCCTCTTGATGCCCAGCAATCATGATATCTCGGCTTGGTTTGGCAGTGAAATAACTCACCACAGTTGTTTCAATATAGATATGTTTTTTCATAATTGAAGGATACCATATTTTATGATGGTTTCAAAGATACTCGGCAAATTCAGCAAACTTCATGCAGGAAAAACAAGAAGACGGTCCTGTTACAGGAAGACGACAAGGGTAAGGATGCCCAGCATATGGAAAACATAGCCCTTTCGCGGATGCTCCCCTTCGGGCTCTATCATCATAGAGGACTTAAAAGGAGATGTGTACCATCACCTTGTGATTGGCAAAGCTCGAGAAGAGGTTATAGAGCAGGGGTCTTTTCTCGATGAAGTTCGCCAGCGAGGAGGCCGAATCCTTGTCCTGCGCCGTATCGATGAAACAGATGTTCTTTTCTTCCGCCTGGATCGGCGTGAGGTTGGCAACCTGAGCAGGGGTGCCGATCGCCTCCACATCGGATTCATCGGTAAATACAAAGCGGTAATGGATGTCGCTCATCCCGTCGGAATTCAGGGTGACATTCGCATAGTAGAGCTTCCCGTTCGTATAATCGGTATCGTTCAGGTCCGCAGCCCTCATGTCCACCTGCTCCCCTGCATCATAGAAATCCCCGTCAGCGTTAAGATCGATCCATACCTGGGTCTTTACCGGCGCGGTGCCCAGCATATGCGTGTACTGGACCTTGAAGGTCAGGGTGTTCTCGCCCACGAAGATCTCCTGCGGATATACCGCGTTCATCTTGTAGTACTGCTCCCCGGTCCAGGTGAGACTCGGCCTGATATTAGGGGCATCCCCGTTGTACTCGATGTCCAGCCTGGGCCGCTTGTTGGGGTCCGTGGCATTCGATGAGTAGATCTCGACGTATTCATCCCCGCTCGGTGATATCTCGCTTGCTGTTCGCGAACTGACGAGGGCGATCCTGGTGACCCCCCCCTTTTCAATGAGGTAATTTGCGTTAAGTGCTGATATGGATATGTCGTTTGTCTGTTCAACGGAAAAATTCGTGGTATTCAATGAGGCACGTGAGCTGCTCGTTATGGCGCCCCAATCGGGGTTCCACAAGGGCTCGGTCCATATGGAATTGTGAACCTGGATAAAGAAATCGTTTCCCCCGGCAATTCTTTTATCTTTTCCATAGATGGTCAGGGTGGCGGAGGTGATAATGGCATCGTAGGGGATGCCGGATGTATCGAACGAAAGGAATCCCTTGAAGATCTCATAGCTTGATGTGTAGGTCTGACCGATCCTGATGCTCTCCCCAAGCGCGGTGGTGGTGAAGGTGTTTCCCTTTGATCCTCCACCCGCGTCAGGTTCTCCGTCGATGGCGCCGAGCGCCCCGCGTTTTCCGGGGGATTTGCTGGAATTGATTACCCACTCATAGCCCCGGGTACCGCCGCCGAGGGCGCCCCGGTTGATCGATTTTTCCCCCAGCTCATACTCGCCGAATGCTCCATCCTTCGATTTCAGCTCCCCGTCAAGGGAGCCGCTCTTGACGACGTATGAATGCTGCGCCAGAAGCGGCGCGGATGCGGCAAAAAGAATGGCGGCCGCTGCAATGACGATCGTTATTGTTTTGATTGCTACTGCCTTTTTCATATTCGTTTGTCCCCCTAAAAGCCAGGTTAACTGAACCATGCCGTAGCATAGTTTCAACAATCACACAGCGCAACCACGTTCCTGAAAACCGTCCTTGATCGCTCAGCGCAACCGCATCAAGAGACTCCCTGCATTCTCCTTCAGTCTGACAAAGAGCCCAATAGACAACTCGGGCATTTACTGTAATTATCGACCTTCAGGCGAAAAACCTTCGCCCGCCGGTGCATATCCCCGGGCCTGCGATCTCAAAAATATCATGTCTTCCTCTGGTTTCCCCCCCAGATGCAGGTCCCACGTCGCACAGTATATCAAGCAAAATCCGGGCCAATACCTTGAGAGATGTGCATACAAGTAAATCTCTTGAAGGGCAAGCATCTCAGACAAAAGAGACATTTTTTCATGCATTGATGACAAAGGAAGCCGGCGTAAGAAGGCCGATAGGCTTGTTAACAAAAAGTAAATTATGGTTATATTATTGCTTTATTATGAAGATATTTCCGGTTATTACAGTGACATTGATGGCGCTGCTTGATAAATGGACAGAGTTGTGGTATTAGGTGGTTTCTTCACGCGAATAACAAACGTGCCCGTAAAGGCGAGAAAGGCGGCAATGCGAGGGCGACCGGAATCATTCCATATCATGGCCGTGGTGATGCTTACCGTCGCCGTGGTATTTTTTGGTACACCCCTGCGCAATATCTGCGCTGAAGAGATGTTCTTTTTGGGGGCAGGATTCGGGGATGTCGGGGTCCGGAATCGGAATGAAGGGTTCATGTCCGATTCCCACAACACGGCATACTCCGTTGGCCTGGGCATCGATCTGGACAAGGAGGGATCTCCGTTCCGGCTCTCGTTTCGCATCACCTACCTGATCACGGACAAGGATGATGAATCGTGGGATTCGGCATCGGGAGGAATACACCAGGAGAATCAGTCGGAGGTCCACGGGCACACCATGGAGGTCCATGGATACCGAATGTCGCGCACCTGTTCGCTCGGGGAGGAGAATGCGGTGAACATCACCCCCTACCTGGGGGGAGGGCTGGTGTACCGGCGGCTGAAGCTGGAGCGGGAATCCTTCCGGGGGACCAAATTTCCGATCCCCTTTCTCGTTGATACGGCATACTCATTGGATGACCAGTGCATAATCGCAGTCGGGGGAATGCCCGAGGCGGGGGTGTCGGTGGAATTTCCGCGATACGGCGTTGAATGCGAGGTGCACCTTGGATGGGCCTTTCTGGCGGCGAAATCCGACATCAACTATCAGGTCGCCGTTGGAGGGACCGAGGAGCACAGATATACCTTCAGGACTGACACCTCGGGCTCCTGGTATATGGCGAATGTGCGGATCACCAAGAACGTGGATTCGCTGTCGTTGATGCTCGGCATAGACTGGGAGAGGATGACCATCGATGACGAGTCGATCCTCCTGTTTGACACCAGCAGCGGAGACGCATATGTTCCCCTTCCCGAGCTCGAGGTGACCCAGACGACGGCCTGGATCGGCGTCAACTACCCCTTCTGACGCTACTCGCCGTTGTAAATCTGCCGCTTGTCGATCACCCGTTTCGCCTTTCCGATGGTGCGCTCGATGCTCTTGGGTTCGACTAGTTTGATCCTCGCGCTCACCCCCAGGCCGGAGGATATCTCCCGGTGTATTCGTTCGATGAATTCCTGCTGGCGCTTCATTTCGTCGAAGAAGATGCTCTCGGAGACCTCCACCAGGATCTCCAGTTCATCCATGGCCTTTTTCCGGTCCACGATGATCTGGTAGTGGGGCTCTGTCCCCTCGATACCCATGAGGATCTCCTCCACCTGCGAGGGGAATATATTGACCCCGCGGACGATCAGCATGTCGTCGGTCCTTCCGGATACCCGCCTCATGCGGATCTGGGTCCTGCCGCAGGCACAGGGCTCCTTGATGAATTGCGTGATGTCCCCGGTCCGGTAGCGGATCAGCGGGAAGGCCTCCTTGGTGAGGGTGGTGAGCACCAGTTCCCCCTTGGCCCCGGGAGGGAGCGCGTCCCCGGTGGCAGGGTCGATGATCTCCGGGATGAAGTGGTCCTCGAAGATGTGCAATCCCTCCTTTATTCCACATTCCCCCGATACCCCCGGCCCGATCACCTCGCTCAGGCCGTAATTGTCCGTGGCGCTGATAAAGAGCTTCTCCTCGATCTGCTTGCGCATCGCCTCTGACCAGGGCTCCGATCCGAACAGGCCCAGTTTCAGGGACAGGGGCTTGGGGTCGATCCCCATCTCCTCCATTACCTCTGCGATATACAGGGCATAGGAGGGGGTGCACACCAGGGCCGTGGTCTTGAAGTCTTTCATGATCTGGATCTGCCGCTTGGTGTTGCCGCTGGAGGCGGGGATGACCGATGCCCCGATGCGCTCGGCCCCGTAATGCAGCCCGAACCCGCCGGTGAACAGTCCGTAGCCGAAGGCGACCTGGATCACGTCATCCTGGGTGACCCCGCCTGCGGTAAGGAACCGCGCCACCAGGTCGCTCCACAGGTGGATGTCGTTTCGGGTGTATCCCACCACCGTGGCCTTGCCGGTGGTGCCCGATGAGGAATGGATCCTGACCACCTCCCTCAGGGGCACGGCGAACATGGCGTAGGGATAGCTCTCCCTGAGATCGTTCTTGGTGGTAAAGGGAAGGCGGCCCAGATCCTCCAGGGATTGGATGCTCTCCGGGTCGATCTCCATCTCGTCGAATTTCTTGCGATAGAAGGCAACGTTTTTGTAGCACCGGTTCACCAGGGATTGGAGTCGCTCCAGTTGCAGTTGGGCAATGTCCCCCCTGGGCATGCATTCGTTAGCAGGATCCCAGATATTCATCTCCTTGTTTCCTCCGTCACTCCCAGACCTCTTTGTATCCCTTGCCCAGATAGGCCCTCTGTACCTCTTGGTTTTCCTTCAGCAATTCCGTTGTCTCCTGAAACACGATCTTGCCCGTTTCCATGACGTACCCCCGGTCCGCAATATTGAGCGCGGCCTTGGCATTCTGTTCGACCAGGAGGATGGTGGTGCCCTCCTTGCGCAGCGCACGTATCCGGTCGAAGATCTCCTTGATCACCATGGGGGCGAGCCCCATCGACGGCTCGTCGAGCAGGAGTATGGTGGGCCGCGACATAAGCGCGCGGCCGATTGCCAGCATCTGCTGCTCGCCTCCGCTCAGGGTGCCGGCCTTCTGCCGGGCCCTTTCCTTTAGAATCGGAAAAAGCGCGAATATTCCCTCCATATCGTCGTGTATCCGGGACTTGGTCTTCCTCCCGTAGCGGTGGTAGGATCCCAGAAGGAGGTTATCCATGACCGTCATGGTGGCAAAGACCTGCCGCCCCTCAGGCACCTGTGATATCCCCATGCCCACGATCTTCTCGGGAGGCAGATGGGTGATCTCCCTGTCCTCAAAGAAGATCTGTCCCTTTCGGGGATGGAGCAGTCCCGAGATGGTGTTGAGGGTGGTGGTCTTGCCTGCGCCGTTCGCACCGATCAGGGTCACGATCTCCCCCTTTTGAATGTGCATGGAGATCCCCTTCAATGCCTGTATGGCGCCGTAGTAAGTGCTGACGCTGACCAGTTTGAGCACCCCTACACCTCCTCTCCCAGGTAGGCGCCGATGACGAGCGGATCGTTCTGTATCTCCCGGGGGGTCCCCTCGGCGATCTTTTCGCCGTAATTGAGCACCATGATGTGATCGGATATGTCCATCACCAGGCTCATGTCGTGTTCAACCAGGAAGATGGTGATCCCGCGGTCCCTGATCCGCTGGATGAGCGCCGCCACCCGCTGGGTCTCGTGGGTATTGAGCCCGGCTGCAGGCTCGTCCAGAAGGAGCATCCGCGGTTCAGTGGCCAGGGCCCGGGCAATCTCGAGGACCCGCTGCTCTCCGAAGGGGAGGCTTCCTGCACCCTCCCCTGCATGCTGTTCCAGACCCACAAACGAGAGCATCTCCATGGCCTTCTCCCTGATGCCGCGCTCCTCCGCAAACACCCACGGGAGCTTGAGCGCCGAGCTGATCATGGAGCACCGCGACCGGGTGTGACGGCCCACCATGATGTTTTCCAGGACGGTCATGTTTTGAAACAGGAGGACGTTCTGAAAGGTCCGGGCGATTCCCATGGATACGAGCCGGTGCGGCCTTTTTCCGTCGATGCGTGCATTGAGGAAGCTTATCTTGCCCGCGGTCAGGTGAGAAAATCCGGTGATGAGGTTGAATATGGTGGTCTTTCCGGCGCCATTGGGACCGATCAGGGAGTGGATGCGGCCCTCGTATACATCCAGGGTCACATTGTTCACGGCGATCAGGCCGCCGAACTCCTTGCGTATGTTAAATGCCGACAGTATCGGATTCATTGTTGTCCTTGAGGATCTTCCCCTTTATCCAGTAGAATGCATCGATGGACCCCGCAAAGAGTCCCTTCGGCATCAGGATCATGATGATCATGAGGATGGTGCCGAATATGAGGATTTCGTAGTCGTGAAACACGTGCAAATACTCGGGCAGAATGGTGAGGATGAAGGCCCCCAGACCGGCGCCCCATATGTCGGACATCCCACCGATGACCGTCATGGTGACCAGCATGACCGACTGCATGAAGCCGAACGAGCTTGGGCTGATGAAGGTCACGAAATGGGCGTACAGGCTTCCCGCTACGGAGGCATACACGGCGCTCAGGACAAACACCTGCACCTTGTAGCTTGACACATTGACCCCGGCTGCCTGGGCGGCATCCTCGCTGCCGTGGATGGCGAGCAGGGCGCGTCCCACGCGGGAGTTGACGATATTCAGGGAGAGCAGGATGGCGGCAAGCACGATGGTCCAGGTGAAACAGTAAAAGCGCAGGTCCTTGAGAGGCATGCCGAAGAGCGAGAGCCTCGGGATGTCGGTCATGCCCGAAGGGCCGCCCGTCAGAGGGATAAGCTCGTTGAACACGATGAACATGATCTCGCCGAATCCCAAGGTGGCCATGGCCAGGTAGTGCCCCTTCAGCTTCAGGGAGGGCACCCCGATGATGTAGGCGATGATCGCGGTAAGAACGACGCCGCACGGCAGGGCGAGCCAGGGATTGAACCCGAACCTGGTGCACAGCGCACCCGAGGTATAGGCGCCGATGCCGTAGAATGCCGCATGTCCCAGGGAGATCTGGCCTGCGTGTCCCATGAGCAGTCCCAGGCCGATAACAATGAGCACATTGATCCCCACCACCACCATTACGCTGATGTAATACTTGTTGCGCACCAGTATCGGAAAGAGGATGAGCCCGATGAGCACGAGGATGAATATGATCGCGTTTCGTCTGTTCATCCTATCGCAATTCCGATCTGCCCATGAGGCCGGTGGGCTTAAAAAAGAGCACCAGGAGGAGTACGATCAGGGCGATGGCATCCTTGTACCCGGAGGAGATGAATCCCGCACCCATGGATTCCATGACCCCTATGATGAAGCCGGCGATAACCGCACCGGTGCCGCTTCCCAGCCCTCCCAGGATGGCTGCGGCGAATCCCTTGATGGCCAGCATGGTCCCGCGCTGGTAGTCCATGAGCGAGATGGGGGTGATGATCACCCCGGCAACGGCGCCGATGCCGGCGCTCAGGGCAAAGGAGAACATCACCATGTGCTTGACGTTGATGCCCATGAGGCTCGCCGCCTTCCGGTTGGTGGCGCAGGCGCGCATGGCCTTGCCCAG
The DNA here is from genome assembly GCA_049472355.1 of bacterium. GTDB lineage: Bacteria > SZUA-182 > SZUA-182 > DTGQ01 > JAFGSM01 > JBLIRM01. Next base: position 21,223 of record JBLIRP010000010.1, read on the forward strand.
GAGGGTCTTTTCAAAGAAGACCGCGAGGCCGATGACCACGAACAGGGTGATCCCCAGCACCCACAGGGACTGCGGGATAATCACCGCACCGCCCACAATGATGGGGGTCTCGCCGGAGAAGGCGGGAATGATGAAGGTGTCCTTTCCCCAGATGAGCATGGCCAACCCCTTGAACACGATGGAGGCGGCGATGGTGATGATGATGAGGGTGATGATGGAGGGGTTGGTCAGGGGATTTATCGCCAGCCGCTCGAAGAGGATCCCGACAATGCCCACAATGACGACGGTCAGAACAAAGGCGGGGATCATGGGGATGGAGAGGCCCTTGGTAAGGGAGACCATCACCAGTCCCCCGATCATGACGAACTCCCCCTGGGCGAAATTGATGATGTCGGTTGCGTTGTAAATGATATTAAAACCCAGGCCGACCATCGCGAAGATGCTGCCGATGGTCAGCCCGGTGAAGATATACTGAAGTATCTGCGTAAAGATGAACAATGCAGCCAACTACCTAATCAGCTAACACGAATTTGTCGCCCCTGACCGTGAGCACCTCGAAGGACTCCCTGGTGAGGCCGTTATGGTCGAGGGGTGAGAAGTTAAACAGACCGGCGGTGCCCACGAAACCCTTCATGTTTTCCAGGTAGTTCCTGATCTTTGCCCGGTCGGGTCCCACCGCCTTGAGGGCCTCGATCACCATCCACATGCCGTCGTAGGCATGGCCCCCGAAGGTGCTCACCTCGCCGCCGAATTTCTTCTCGTACTCGGTTTTGTAATCCATGAGGACCTTCTTCTGGTAGTGGTAGTCAGGGAGCTGATCGGCAACCAGGAGCCTGCCGATGGGCGAAAGGACGCCTTCAGCCGCCCCGCCTGCCTGCTCGATGTTTTTGGGGTTGCCGAACCCGTGGCTTTGGTAAAGGGGTATCGTGATCCCGAGCTGTTTCACATTCTTGGTGACGATCACCTGGGTGGGACCGATGGACCAGTTGACGATCGCCTGGGCGTCCGTCCCCTTGATCTTGGTGAGCTGGGCGGTCATATCGGTGTCCTTGTTGCTGTAGCGCTCATCCGCAACGATGGTGATGCCCATGCGCTTTGCCGCCTCAAGCAGTTCGGTCCTGCCGCTGTCACCGAAGCCGTCGGATACGGTGATGATGGCCACCTTGGTGATCCCCTTTTTGAGCATATACTCAAACATGGCCTCGGCGCAGAACTCGTCGGACTGGGGGGTCTTGAACACCCACTTGCGCTCGGCAACGGGAGAGACGATCTTTTTCGAGGCAGCGCAGGAGATGTTGGGCACCTGTGCCTCCTGTACCACCGGAATGATGGCCAGGCTCGAGCCGCTCCGGGATGGGCCGATGATGGCGAGCACCTGGTCCTTTTCGATGAGCTTCTTTGCATTCAGGACCGACTTGGTCTCGTCCCCCTCGGTGTCATAGATGATCAATTCGATGGGATGGCCGTTGATCCCCCCTGCTGCATTCACCTTGTCCGCAATCATCTGGGCGGTGTTCCGCTCCGGCTCACCCAGCCATGAGGCAGGTCCGGTCACGGAAAAGATCGCCCCGATCTTGTAGGGCTCCTTGGCCGCCTGGCCGATCCTGCACAGACCAAAACAGAGAACGATCACACATACCGCCGCGAGCACCAGTTTTCTTTTCACCACGCTCACCCTCCTCTCCTTGTGTTCCCTTGCGGGACTGTTAATGGATGATGTGCACAAGGCCCGCCGAAAGGCGGTTAGCACACCGGTTTTAAAGGATCGTTACAGATTTCATTCGGCAAGGGCGAAACTGCCGTTTCTCACCTGGAGCATCTCGAACGCATCCTTGGTCAGTCCGCAGTGGTCATCGGGCGAAAAACGATAGACATCGGCAATCCCCATAAAGCCCTGCAGGTTCTCGATGTAATCCCTGATCTTTGTCCGGTCGGGGCCTACCGCCTTGAGGGCCTCCACGAGTATGTACATGGCGTCATAGGCATGACCCCCGAAGGTGCTCACCTCGGAGCCGAAGCGTTCCTCGTACTCCCTCTTGTACTCCATGAGGACCTTCTTCTGATAGTGGTCTTCGGGAAGCAGGTCCGCCACCAGGATGCGTCCCACCGGCACCAGCACCCCCGATGCGGCGGGGCCTGCCTGATCGATATTCTTCGTGCTTCCGAATCCCGAGCTCTGGAACAACGGGATCTTGAAGCCGAGCTGGTGCACGTTCTTGGTGATGATCACCTGGGTGGGGCCGATCGACCAGTTCACGATGGCCTGGGCATCCGTGCCCTTGATCTTGGTGAGCTGGGCGGTCATATCGGTATCCTTGTTGCTGTAACGCTCATCCGCCACGATGGTGATGCCCATGTTTTTGGCCGCCTTCTGCAGCTCGATCCTCCCGCTGTCGCCGTAACCGTCGGACACGGTGATGATGGCGACCTTGGTGATCCCCTTCTTGAGCATGTAATCGAACATCTTCTCCGCACAGAAGGAATCGGACTGGGCCACCTTGAACACCCAGCGCTTTATCGGCTCGGTGATCTTCGCCGATGCCGCGCATGAGATGTTGGGCACCCCCGCCTCCTCCACCACGGGAATGACGGCCAGGCTGGAGCCGCTTCGGGAGGGGCCGATGATGGCGAGCACGTGGTCCCTTTCGATGAGCTTCTTGGCGTTCAGGACGGACTTGGTCTCGTCCCCCTCGGTGTCATAGACGATCAATTTGAGGGGATGACCGTTGATCCCGCCTGTCCCATTGACCTTATCGGCGATCATCTGTGCGGTGTTGCGCTCCGGCTCGCCGAGCCAGGATGCAGGGCCGGTTACGGAAAAGATGGCCCCGATCGTATAGGGCTCCTTTTCGGCGCGGCCTGTTCCGGGGAATACCATACAGGCGATGAAAAGCATGATGATGACGGCACACTGCCCCTTGTACCGGGTTTTTGATACTGATGTCATGGCACACCCCTCTACACAATTGTTGATGACAGTACTGCTCGGATTGACCGGGTCTTCCTTGTCGACGGCTCAGAGGCTGTAGACATTCTCCCCCTTCAGAACGGCGATGCCGGCATCCTTGAGGAGTGTTATGGCCCTGTCGATGTTCTGATCGTCGAACCTGAAGATGATGACCGCGTTATTCCTGCTCCGCTCAACAAAGGCATACATGTACTCGACATTGATGGTCTCCTTGTTGAGGATCTCGAGGATCTTGGCGAGTCCTCCCGGCCTGTCCTCGACCTCCACGGCGATCACCTCGGTCTTTCCCACGGTGAACCCGTTTTTTTTCAGCACCCCGCTCGCCTTTTCCGTGTCGTTGACGATCAATCGAAGGATGCCGAAATCGGTCGTGTCCGCCAGGGAGAGCGCCCTGATGTTGATCCCGTTGTCGCCCAGTATCCGGGTCACCTCGGAGAGCCTTCCGGACTTGTTTTCCAAAAAGATGGATATTTGCTGGACTTTCATGATTCCACCTTCCTTTATGGTTTAAAAGAGGTCACGATCCACTGTTTTCCCTACATCGTCCGTTTGTCGATCACCCGCTTGGCCTTTCCCATGCTTCGCTCGATGGTCTTGGGCTCCACGAGCGTCACCTTGGCCGTCACCCCGAGCATCTCCCTGATTTCCTTTGCAATCCTCTTCTCCATTGCCTCCAACGCCTTGATTTCATCGGAAAAGAGCCGCTCATTCACCTCCACCTGCACCTCCAGGGTGTCCAGGGAGCCCTCGCGGTCGACCACGATCATGTAGTGCGGCTCTACCCCTTCGATCTCCATGAGCACGCTTTCGATCTGGGAGGGGAAGACATTGACGCCCCTGATGATCAGCATGTCGTCCGACCTGCCGCTCACCCGATCCATGCGGACCAGGGTGCGGCCGCACCGGCACGGCTCCGGATGCAGGGCGCTGATGTCCCGTGTGCGGTAGCGGATGAGGGGAAACGCCTCCTTGGTGATGCAGGTGAAGACCAGTTCACCCCGCTGCCCGTAGGGAAGGACCTCGCCGGTTTGCGGGTTGATGATCTCGGGTATGAAGTGGTCTTCAAACACGTGGAGACCACTTTTTGCCTCCTCGCACTCCGAGGCCACGCCCGGGCCTATGACCTCGCTCAGGCCGTAGATGTCGATGGCGCTGATGTTCAGCTTCGTCTCGATCTCCTTGCGCATGTTGTCGGACCAGGGTTCCGCCCCGAATATGCCGACCCTCAGCTTGAGGGCCTTGAAATCCACCCCCATCTCGTCCGCCGTTTCAGCCAGAAACAGAGCGTATGAAGGGGTGGAGGTAAGCACCGTGGAACCGAAATCCTGCATGATCATGATCTGTTTTTTGGTGTTCCCGCCGGACATGGGGATGACCGATGCACCGATCCGCTCGGCGCCGTAATGCGCCCCCAGGCCCCCGGTGAAAAGGCCATACCCATAGGCATTCTGCACGATGTCCCCCTTTGCCACGTTGCCGCAGGTGAGGGTGCGGGCCATCAATTCGGCCCAGGTGTTGATGTCCCGCTTGGTGTAGCCAACCACCGTGGGTTTGCCGGTGGTCCCGGATGAGGCGTGAATCCTCACCACCTGGTTCATGGGAACGGCGAACATGCCGAAGGGATAGTTGTCCCTGAGGTCGTCTTTCATGGTGAAGGGAAGTTTTGCCAGGTCCTTCAGGCTTTTGATGGCGTCCGGCTTTACTCCTGCCTGGTCAAAGGCCCGCTTGTAGAAGGGGACAGTATAGTAGACCCTCTGTACAACCTGCTGGAGCCGTTTAAGCTGGAGTGCTTGCATTGCTTCCTGTGGCAGGGTCTCGAATTCCTCATCCCAGATCATGACCTTCCCTCCTTTGTAAATTTTAAGCCATTGAAATTCTTATTTTAATAACATTTTTGGCGCAATATGTCAAGATAGTCATGAATACACGTTATCCTATCACATATTGAGAGGATACAGAAGATTGAATATCGGGCGGAACAGGGGTATTTACTCAGCGACGTGCACTCTGAACCTTATGGAGAGGGCACGGCCATATAAATTTACTCTCCTCGACGGTAAAGTTACTGTGTGGTGCATATCACCTGAGGTTGCTCTGGACTTGACAGGGAGCAAGAATGATGTATCATATCGATGTATACAGTATGGGAGGTGCGATATGGTACGCACGCAAATATACCTCACAAAGCGTCAACGTGACGAACTGGCTGCAATTGCGAAGGCTGCAGGCAAGAAACAAAGCGAGCTCATTCGAGAGGCCGTCGATCGCCTCATCGATCAATTAGGCCACCATCGGAGGCAGGCGGTACTGCGAGAAACTGCCGGAATCTGGAAGGACCGTTCGGATCTTCCTGACTTCAATTCAACACGTGCCGAATGGGACAGGAAGTAATCATGGCTCAGCCGATCCTTCCGGACACAGATATTCTTGTTGATTTCTTTCGGGGCCACAGTAAGGCGGTCGCCTTGGTCAACGCCCTCTCCGGGCGTATCATTTTGTCATCCATCGTCGTTGCGGAGTTGTTCGCCGGAGTGAAAGGAGATGCAGAAAGGGCTGCCCTGGACAACTTCATCTCCCTGTTCCGTGTGGTTCCTGTCGGAATCGAAATCGCAAAGGCCGGAGGGATCTATAAGCGAGACTACGGCAAGTCGCACGGCATCGGCCTGGCAGACGCAATCCTGGCTGCCACCGCTGAAGCAGAGAATGCGGAATTGAAAACCCTCAATACCAAGCATTACCCTATGTTGCGGGACCTCCGCCCAGCCTATACTAAGTAAATGGCCCAAAAAGCTCTCCGTTGGACGCGGGCAAGCCGCATTGTTGAGTTTGATGTATGTGGAATGTGGAAACCCCGGCCGGCCACCCCCTTTAGGCAGGTTAACCGCACCCACTTGAAGAGGGCTTATTAGGCCGAGGACAAAGGGGCTATGGTGTCATCGACGATGAAGGATCATCGTGTAGCACTATCAAAGTGTGTCGGTGCGGCAGGCGTGGTCGTCTCCACCGGGCTTCCTTCGGTGCTCCTGCGCAGGCCCCTCTTTCCCTCCCAGCTCCATCCGGTCGCATGGTCAGTGGCGGCATTCTCCTTTCTCCTCCTGTGGAGGGATGGTATCAACGTTCAGAAGAAATCGCTCTACTGGGTTGTTGCCAGCATCATATGCATCCTTGCGATCGTTCGCAGCCGCGTGCTCCCTCCCGCCCATGTTACCCGATACGACATCCTGTTTATAATCGTCGCCCTTTCCCTGGTCTACCGGGGGACTATCCGGGAACTCGCCTTGTTTATGATATGCGTGCTCGCCCCCCTCGCCCTTGCCGAACTGTATGGGTTTATGCCCTCATTTACCGCTGAAATCATGCTCATTGGCGCCGGCATCGGCATCGGGGCACTGCTTCCCAGGGTGCGGCCCCGTTTCACGTCCAAAGGGGGCGCCTGGGCAGCAATCCTCGGCGCGGTGCTGCTCGTGCTCATCGGGGTGGTTTCCTGTCTCATGGTATGTTTTCCCCTGGGGAACCCGAAGAACAAGCGGGTCGTCTTCGACACCGGCCACGGGACCACGGAGAGCCCGCTCATCGACTACACCCGGAGCATCGATACCGGCGCCGAATTCGGTCATGCACACCTGGTGAGGTTTCTTTCCATGCACGGCTTTCACTGTGAGATGGCAGACTCCATTGCCGGGGATACCTTGTCCGGGGCAAGCATCCTTGTCCTTATCATGCCCTCCCTGCCCTATTCCCCGGAGGAGATCGAGACGATCCGTGTGTTCGTGGCGGAGGGAGGGGGGCTGCTGGTGATCGGGGATCATACGGACATCAGCCATGTGCTCTCGTCCCTCAATCCCGTTATCGAACAGTTCGGCATCCGGTTGCGCTTTGACACCATATGGCTTCAAAGAAACGACCGGATAAATCTCGACTACCGGCATCATCCTGCAACCTTCGACCTTGCCATGGTCAATTTCAGCGTGGGCGCCTCGCTTGACATCACACCGCCCAGCCGTCCGGTCATTGTATCGCCGTGCGGCACCTTCTCCGACCGGGGTGACCCGGAAAACGCCGCCCATGCCTATCTCGGCAATTCCGTGCGCGATTCGGGCGAGGAAATGACCGACCTGTGCCTCATAGCCGATTGCCTCTACGGCAGGGGAAGGGTGGTCGTGATGGGTGATTCGTCCTATTTCCAGAATGCATCCCTCTACAGAAACCGGGTTTTCGCCTACCGGCTCTTCGACTGGCTGAACCGCCGGAATGGGGAAAGGGGGATGAGGGTGATGCTCCTCATCGTGTTTCTCTCCTTGATAGCGGTGCTCACCGTCCTGACGGGGTACGGGAGTGGATTCCATGGATCGCTGCTGCCTGCGGCCTCCCTGATTATCCTGTGCTCCCTGTGGATGGGAACCCTACGAAACCTCACGAGGCTGCGCAGACCGGAGCCGCTGTTCGCAACGATCTTCATCGATATGACCCATCAGAACGAGTATTCCCTTTACTGGATCAACCGGGAAAAGGCGGACACAAGCCTGGACGGCTTCACCGGTCAAATCATCAGGTCGGGGATGTTCCCTGTCATAGATACCGAGGGTCCCATCACCTCGGAGAGTCTGCGGGGGCACAGGGCGGTGTTCGTGATCTGCCCAAATGCGCCATTTTCTGAGGAGGAAATTGAGGCAATCGAGGAATTCGTCGAGAATGGGGGCGGTCTCCTCCTGGTGGAGGGACCGAGAAAATGGGCCACCAGCACCGCCCTGTGGGAGCGGTTCGGCCTGATCAAGCATCGGTATCCCTTGAGCGTGAACCGACCGATTCTCTCTCCCTTCGGCCTTCCCATACGCCTGCAGTACGGGAATTTCAGGGCGTCATTCATCCCCCATCCCATCACCAGGGGGATTACGCAGATCAACATGGTGAACCCCTGCGCCATACAGGGGGGATTTCCGGTAGCATTTATCGACAATGTTCCGGTGGTCAATTTTATGGAGTATGGCAAGGGAAGAATCGTTGCCATCGGGGATGACCGGTTCTTTGCCAACTACATGACGGAATATCAGGAAAAGGTGATCGACCCGGAGAAGCTCCGGCTCACCTGGAACCTCATCGACTATTGTGCATATGAAACAGTTCAGCGCGAAGGGCATTAGCGATTTCATACGGTTTTTTTCACGGCTGGCAGGGCTCTGGCTCGTGGTTGTCCTGTGGTGGGGCCTGATCATCCTGGCCCCATTGCAGATCCACAACCGGATCGTCATCCGCGACCTCCCCGCCATCGCAGGGGGGATCTATATCCTCCTGCTCATAGGATTCTGGAAGAAATGGAGGATATCGTTCCAGTCCATGCGACAGGAGTGGCTCCTTCCCCTTCTGCTCATTGGAGCACTCGATGCGATTGCCATCCTGCATTTCCGCAGCATCACCTTCTCCTTCATCCTCACCTCGCTGTGTATCCTCATGACCGGTCATGTGTTGAATCTCGTTTCGTTCATCGATGCCGGCTCCCTCCTCTTTCTTGCCAGCGCGGGATTCGGGGTCACCCACCTGATCATGCACCTCGTGCGCGGGGTGCCCACCTTCGGTTCCAGGTTTTTTGCGCGTCAGATCGCCTTCCTGCTCACCCTGTTTGGCAGGGACTCCCATGTGGTCATGGGCACCCTCTTCCTTCAGGGGAAAAAGATAACCTGCGACCTCATGAAGATAGGGTTTTTCCCGTGGCTCGCATTTACCCTCGCCTTTCTCGCATTTATCGTAACGGCCCGGGGAAGCCGGAGAAAAAAGGCATATGCCGCTGCGGTCGGCATTGTAGTACAGTATCTCTTCCTGGTGGGAAGGGCAGCCCTGCTTCTCGTTTTCGTGCCCGATCGCATGTACGCGGGCTCTGGAACGTTCAACCTCTTTTATTGGCGGATACCCATTTTTTCATTTGTCCCCCTGCTCCTTATATGGCTGTTCACCCTGTATGAGGCGGATCTTTCCGAGCCGGATACGGCCTTTTCCGGCCTGTTTTCAGCAAAGGCATCCCGGCTGGACCCCCTGCTCCTTGCAGCCACGGCAATCACCGTCCTTTTCATGACCCTGTCGTTTCTGTTTCACGGGTTTGCCGGACACCGGGACATCCACGTCATCATCGACGAGGTACACAGTGACTGGGAATCGAGCCTCATCGATTTCAATCAGGACATCTTCGGCACCCTTGCGGAGAACAGCTACCATTCCCTTCTGGACTATCTGAGGCACTTTTACCCGGCAACAATCCTGAGCAATAAACCGGGTATGGCCCCAAACCTGGAGGGAGTCGAACTGATCCATACCCCCATCCTCACTGGCGAGGTCCTGGACGGCGCCACGAGGATCCATCCGGAGCGGCATCCGGTGCTGGTTTTGAAATGCATCACCACACCGTTTTCACCCTATGAGATCGACCTCATCAAGGATTTCGTCTCCCGCGGCGGAAGCGCACTGCTCATCGGCGACCACACGGACGTGTTTTTCATGAACAAGAATCTCAATGAGCTTGCAGGACACTTCGGCATACGGTTCGAGCAGAATTCCGTGTATTTCGTTGACGGGGGATGGGTCATCACCGATCCGCCGCACTACCGGTCGCATCCGGCCACCCACTTCCTGGACCGGTTTATCTGGGCCACCGGGGATTCGTTGACCCTGAAATCGCCCGCATTTCCCCTGATTACCAGCTCTCCAGTCTGTTTTGCCGATGAGGTCAATTACTTCTATGAGAATTTCTTCGGCAACACCACGATCGATGCGGACGAGGTGTTCGGAAGCTACTGCGTCATGGCCGGTTCACGGTATGGCAAGGGAAGGATCATTGCCTTTACCGATTCGACCTGCTTCAATAACTACCTGATGTTCAGCGTGGGCCGAAGGCCGCTCCTCGCGGGAATCCTCGGATGGCTGGGTGATACGGATGCGACGAATCCCTTTCCCCTGCTCACCTATCTCTCCTTCTGCGTGCTGGGGGTGATTATCCTGAAACGGCGGCGCGGATTCGACTCGTTCCTGCGCACCTGCACCCTGGGCGTGATCCTGGGGTGGGGTGCAGGATACCTTGTGGCTGTGTCCATGAACGCCCTGCTCTACCCTCCCCCCGCACCCATACGCCCCCTGCCGCAGCAGGTGCTCATGGATGCAAGCCATGACCCGCTCCATGCAATGAGTTACGGCAACAGTGAATCATTTCTTGCACCGACCAGTTACGACAGCCTCCTGTTCAATATCGGGAGGATCGACCTTTTTTCGAGGATACACTATGAAGGGCCTCTCAGGAAAAGGGCGCTTGACGGTTCGTCGTGCCTCATCATCGCCTCTCCGAGGAAGCGATTCCGCGCACGGGAGAGGGACGACATGCGGTCCTACGTGCGCAACGGCGGATCGCTGCTCCTCATCGAGGGCGCGCATCCCGATTCCACCGTCAATCAGGTCGCACACCTCTTCGACATGCACTTTCGTCTTGATCCCTATCGAGGCACAGCCGATTCAATGAACCAGCGCCTGGCGAAGAACGGGCGCGAGGCCCTTCGCATCAATCCCGCGTGGGTGGATGGCGGCGCCATGCTTTTCGGCTACGAGGGAATGCCCATTGTCAGCTTCAAGCGGGAGGGCGAGGGAATGATCCTCGCCATCGGCGACGACGGGCTCTTCATGAAGGAGAACTTTCAGGCATTCGGCCGGGAGCTGGTTACCATACAGTGCTCCATGGTCGAGGCGCTCGCCGGCAAGGACGAAGAGCTGCTGCGGTCCATCCGGTGGAATTATCTCGGTGGCGACGGCACTTAGCGCACCCAGAACCCGTACCCGTTGAGCAGCGAGAGTGCATAGGCTACGGGAAAAAGCGGATACGGGGAAATGGGAAAGGGCCTCCATGACTGTGATGCATAGGAGGAGACCGGTGACGCTATGTCTGATTCAACCTGGTATCCCCCTGTGTTTCCCTGTGCGTACCCCCAGCCTGAGAACGCCTGCTGCCCGAATGTGGAAAGGCCCTGCGCAGCAAACAGCGAGGTCAATCCATAGGACGGCACAAACAAATTTGCCCCTGCTGCGGATGGATAGAATAATGACCTCCCGTTTGTGGCGAGGTATCCCTGGATGGTAGAGGACGACTGCTGCGAGACAGATGGCTGAAATCCCTGGATGCCGTTTTGCACGGCGGGGAGAAATCCTGCATTGCTTTGATATATTCGGTTTTCAGAGACATTCACGCCCACGGGAAGGGACGAGCCCTGATAGGCGGCAGCGGGCACAATCCGGGACGTAACCGGCTGGAATCCGGTCCGGGTGCCGAAGATGCTCGCCGTGGCGTAGGTGCCGGCAGCCTGCGTTGCCGCAAGGGGATTGACCAGCCCCCACCCGTACCATTGATCCCATCCCGGATCGCCAAGATCGGTTGCCGTGGTGCAGAGGATATCCCGCACCTCCGACGGGGTAAGGGGCCGTGCCGAACGCGCCAGCATCAGCGCAACCACCCCGGAGACAAATGCACAGGCGCACGAGGTGCCCTCGGCAAAATAGAAATCGAAATCCTTGACATCGATCCCGGTATGGGTCTGCTGATAGATGCCGTCAGGATACCCGTCGGCGTTGACGTCCTCGTCCAGGTCCCCTCCCGGTGCACAGATGTCCACATCGGGCCCGTAGTTGGAATAGGAATCGGCAAAGGAATGATCAAACCGGGTTGCGGTCACACAGATGCTTGCATCGTATGACGAGGGATAATGGGGCTCGCTCGTCGATTCATTGCCCGCCGAGCATATAACCGCCACCCCCTGGGAGACCGCGAAATTGATCGCCTCCTCCTCGCTCGATGAGGGGCTGGTGACGAACCCGTAGCTCATGTTGATGACCCTGGCGCCGTTATTGACGGCAAAATAGATGGCATCCACGATGTCCGCCACCGTTCCCGAACCCGTGTGGTCGAGGACCTTGACCGGCATGAGAATGCACTCGGGGGCCAGCCCCGCCCCCCCGACGAGATTGTTGGTGCTTTGGGCGATGATGCCTGCGATATGGGTGCCGTGACGATTGTCGTCATCAGGATAGGCATCGTCGTTCACGAAGTCGTATCCCGGCATGAAGCTCGTCTCCGCCAGGTCGGGGGCAAGGGCGAACCCGCTGCCGTTTCGATAGGCGACCCCGGTGTCGAATACCGCAACCACCACGTTTGTTCCCACCGATTGATCCCATGTCTGCTGGAGCATGGGATTATAAAGATGCCACTGAAGCTTGTACAGCGGATCATTGGGGATAAAATTCACCGTTCTTACATAGTTCGGTTCTGCCAAGGCCACCAGAGGATTCTGATTCAGATTTGCGGAAACGGCATACACGTTGGAATTCGAAGGAACCCTCACCCTTCGCAGCCCGCTGTAGGCACTGTATCCGACCTCGTTCAATCCCAGGTTGACATACGTGTTATTGATATCATTTGTGGATGCCTCGGAATGGTAACGAACCAGGACCTCCTGGGAGAAGTAGCCCTGGGTTTGCCTTCCTCCCCCCATTCCCCAGGCCCAGGAAGGAATCGAAGAAACATGGAACAGAATGAACAGACAACTAATCGTTACGCAGCCTATCACCACAAAAGCCCTGAACCGGCACCGGTACGCCATAACTCCCCCCCAATTTTAACGTAATATCCAGTACATCCCTTATCCGGGAATAAAATGCAGAATCTATTGAAGCAAAATATATACCAGTGGGGCGTAACGGGAATAGGCATGGTCACGGCAATACCAATGGACCGAGTTCGAAGAGCAATTTTCGAATAATTATTTGTTTTTTTATGTAGTTTAATCCTTCGTTGTGATCGAAGGACACCGGGCATGTACCGAAGGAAAAGGGCTTGATGTAAACTTGAGGAGTAAAAAGCACTCGGATGGGGCTCAGGATATGTGAATTAAAATGCTTCTTGTGAAAAAATTTGCCTAATAATCAATTTTATGCAACAATTTACATAAACTCGCCCTAAAATTGGTAACTCGCCCTTAACACCAAGGCGGTTTCATGGAGAAACCGTGCCTCCGCCTGAAGGTGCAGAATATCCATGAAGGGATAGCTGGCCCCCAGGAAAACCCCCACGGGATTCGCCTCGCTGTAATCATTCTTCAGCGGTGGACCTGTGATTTCCAGCTCGAAGGTGGCGTCAACCTGCGTAAAGGATAGTCCGCCATAGGGAACCAGTTTCGGGTATCCGAGATACCGTGCCGCGAGGGAGAGGTTCAGCTCCGTCCAATCAGCGGTGGCCTGTACCCCGTTTTGAAGTTCATCCTTGTTGGAACCCATCAGGAAGGAGAGGCTCGCATCGAACAAAAGATCCCGTTCGTCCCACCGATGGATCATCGCATTGATCCCGGCGCCATAGGCAAAACCGAGCACTCGTTTGAAATCGATACCGACGGCGCCGAAGTTGATGGTATCATCGAATCCCACGTCGGTCACCCCCAGATCAAGAAAGAGGCGGAATCTCTCTCCGGGGGTGTATCCCAGTCTGAATATGGCCTTCTTGTATTGGGAGCCTATGTCGACCGTTCCACCGGGGATGTCCATTTCCACGTCGCGGGCAAGTCCGGCCGTGGCGTCCAACTCCAGGGAGAGTCTTTCCTTGATCCCTTTTCCCGCCACTGTAGGCCGCTCGGGTGCGGGCGCGGGGGTGACCTTCACCAGGCGCTCCATGTTTTTCCTGGCCATGGGGTAATCGGGTCTCACGGCCAGGGCCTTTTTGTACATGGCGATGGCGGTATCCGCCTCCCCCTTCTCCTCCGCCAGGTAACCGAGATTGTTGTATGCCTCGGCCATTGTCCGATCCAATTCAAGGGCCCTCAGGTATTCCTTCCTGGCCTCCTCCATACGGGACAGCTTCATGAGACTGAGTCCCATGTTGAAATGCACGGCAGCATCATCAGTACCATGGCGCATGGCCAGCCTGTATTCCTGAAGCGCCTTGTCCGGCTGCCCGGATCGGTCGTAGACAACCCCCAGGTTGAAATGCGCCTCCCCGAAGTCGGATTTCATTTGAATCGCCTTTACATATGCATTGACGGCCTCCTGGTACATTCCCAACTCATACGAGGCCAATCCCAGATTATACTGCGCTTGAGGAGAATCGGGATCAGCGGTCACGTTGGCCTTGAACTCATTCAGCGCACCCTTGAAATCACCGGCCAGAAAGAGACGCTCCCCCTTATTCATCCGTTCCGTATCGGGCTGCTGGACATCCGATGACCCCTTTTCGCCGAATGGACGTTTGAGGAATGACGAGGTTTTCTGCATCATTCCGCCGCAACCGAGCACGAAACCCAGACAGATAACGATAAGACCCTTCGCAAGCCGGTTCATCATAGCTTCCTCCTAATGGCGATGTGGATGAATTAAATCCTCATAATTTATCTGTGTAATTTTATTATCAATATTCCATTTTATCAAGCCCGTGTAAAGCGCATATTGCAAGAATCGTGTCACATAATCAGCATTGTCAAGGGATTCGGGCCTCAACCGCTGGAAGCATATGCCCGGCTCCTTACTTTGTCGGTGATTGTGCATGAGCACAAGGCCGGGGGCACAGGCATGAGGTGAGTTTGCATTGCAAATCTGTTTGTTAGATATAAGGGCAACATAGAACTTCGCTTCGCTCCGCCTGGCACGCGTGGTTTCCCCTTACCGCAATGGTTAATAATTACTGGATACATCAAGTTACAGTTGTTATACTATAAAATAGTGAAGTATCAATTCACGGCACATAACGATTGATCGTCATGTGCGTCAATTAAACGTGTTGATGTATTCCCGAAAACGACCACTATTCAGTCCGGAAGGAGTCAGTCATGAGCAGGTACAAGATTGCAGCCATATTCATACTCGTCGTCATCATGTCCCTTTTTTCAGTCCGGGTCTTTGCGGCAATCGACCCAGGCGGCTTTTACTATGACAAGGAAGTGGCCCTGTTCAACGGAGGCACCGCCAGGCTTTACTTCCCCCAGGCAACCGGCGACCACGGGGAGGGCAACCATCACCTCATGTCGAACCCGAACGATCCCGGTTCGCTGTTTGACGAATTCTTTGCCAACGCCCAATCCGGCAAGTTTTTCCTCATGTACGACGGGAACGATGTGGTGGATGACGAGATATTGATGATCGCCCTGGGTGAGCAATTTGACGACTATTTCTTTATGGCCCTTCAATGGCAAATAAACGACGGCCCCTTGTCCCAGAATATCTCCATTGAGAGCGCCGATTTCAACAGCAATGAATACGGCTACTATCCACAATGGTGGAAGGTGGCACGATCGGGAAAACCGCTCATTTACAGTGGATCGGACGAAGACGCCTACTACGTCATCTATGTCCCGCTCGAATTTGACGGCCAGTCAATGGCAAAGGGGGATGTCCTGTCAATCACCTATGCACTCACCCAATTTGATGCCCCTCAGGCCAGGATTATCTTCAATGTTTACGGCTCAAGCGATACCGAGTATTTTTACCAGTGGACCAACGCAAACGACAATACCTTCGGAATAAACTCCCTCTATTCCTCGTCTCAACAGAACCAGCCCCCGATGTATCCGTATCTTTTCGGCGGGATGGGCTACGGTGGATACTATGGGGGATTCTGGCCGGGGATGGGTTCGTTTGGGGGATCATACGGAGGATGGGGCTTCTCCTCTCCCACGGGTTCCTATTACGGGTACGGATACGGCATCCCCTATTCCTTCTACGGCTCCCCCTATGCGGGCGGTTACGGGTATTCACCCTACGGAGGCGGTTTCGGCGGCTTCTATGGGGGTGGCGGCTATCCTTACAGCAACTTCTATTCCGGATGGTCCTACCAGCCGTACTCGTTCGGATACGGGGGTGGTTACGGATGGTCACCCTATACCATGGGATGGGGTTCCTTGGGCGGATATTATTCGAATTACTACGGCAGGTACAGCGGTTTCTGATCCTACCTATAGGCATGGGATGTGCGGATGTGCGGGTGCAACGACCGAGCACGCGGCACTCAGTATGGAGGCTACGAGGGTCGTGCATTGAGCAACCGGTTCACCTCCCCGATAAAGGCGCTCGCCTCGAATGGTTTGGTGACAAAGGCGTTTGCTCCCAGTTCCTTGAGCTGATACGAGTATTTTCTCTTGGTGTACACCGCCGTTATGATCAGGATGGGGATATTCTTCAATGCATCGATCCTCCGAATCTCGCTGCATACATCGAATCCGTGCCTTCCGGGAAGCAGCAGATCCAGTACGACGAGGTCCACATTCTTTGACTTGAGGATGCTGATCGCCTCATCCCCCTTACATGCATGGAGGGTGGAATAGTT
The DNA here is from genome assembly GCA_049472355.1 of bacterium. Taxonomy (GTDB): domain Bacteria; phylum SZUA-182; class SZUA-182; order DTGQ01; family JAFGSM01; genus JBLIRM01. The sequence goes on from JBLIRP010000010.1 coordinate 37,518, forward strand.
CGACTGTTTCAGGATCTCTTCGATAAATTCCCTCACCAGGGGATCGTCGTCCACAATCAAAACAGTGTAGGCTCGACTGGATTGTTTAGTATCTGATTTCATGGCTGTTGATAACTCCCGCAAAGATTAGGCGTTACATTCCATGTGACATCATCTCCGGGTACGACCCCGGACTGGACACACCCGCCAGCTCACCCGGAGGCATGAACCACGCTGCGGCCTGCCGGCTTCAGTACCTCGTAGCATTTGACCGGCTCGGTTTTATTCTTTGCAATGATCTCCCCTTTTTTCTGCAAAGGGAAAAGACCCTTAACCTGCCGGTAGGTTTGTTCACCGATCACGATTTCCCCTCCCTTTGCCATCTGCTCAAACCGCGCGGCAACGTTCACACAGTCGCCGATGACCGTATAGTCGATCCGGTTGGCCGATCCCACGTTTCCGGCGATGGCGACCCCGGTGTTGATGCCGATTCCGATCTCAAATGTCTCCTTTTGTGCCTTTGTGCGCTCCTTCATCAACCGTTCCGTGGCCTCCTGCATCTCTATGGCGGCCTGTATGGCATCCGCGGCCGGCGCATTTTCCGAGGGGATAAATCCGAACAGGGCCATGAGGTTATCCCCGATGAACTTGTCCAGCACCCCGTTATTCTTGAAGATGATCTCCACCATGTCGCTGAAAAACTGATTCAACATGGCCACCACCTCCTCGGCGTCCATACGCTCGGTGATGGTGGTAAAGGATCGTATGTCGGCAAAGAGAATGGTCACCTCCTTACGTTCGTTTTCAAAGAGCGCGCCGCTCTCCGGATTCATGAGCTTTTCAACGAGGTCTTCCCGCACGTACCTGCTCAAGGTGGTGCGCAGTTCCACCTCCTTTTGATTGAGCTCAAACGCCTCGGTAAGGTCCTTGGCGTAGGTCATGAGTTGGATGCCCTGCTCCTTCAGATTCTTCAAAAGGACATTGAAATTCTGCGCGATGTCGTTCAGTTCCTCGTCCGCCTTGATCTTGATCGATTCGACCTTTTCCCAGGACCGGATGATTCCTGTGGCCTTGGCAAGCTGTGCAAGCTGTTCAGCCGACCTCCTCAGGAGCACAAACCCAAGGAGGATTGAGAATGCGGCAAGCGCCAGGAAGATGATGGTGATATCGAAGGTCTTTATATTTTTCTGGAAAAGAAGATAGATGATCAGCACAAAGGGGATGATCCCCATCAGTGCGAAGATGACGCGTGACTTCACATGAAAGCTTCTGAAATTCAGATAGCATGATCCGCACAGGTGACTCAGGATCGCTGTCAATTTGTTTTGATTCATGCCTGCTCCTTTTGTTTCGTATCGACTCGCTCGAAATTCAGGAGACTGTCAAACTGCACCGCCACCTCCGTCTCGCCGTGGCGGGCGCCATCGGACGTATCGGAATCCATATCGATCCGCACGACGCGCGCCCGCGCCTTCATCCGGGCATGCACACTGCCGGCGCCGGGAAGATAAAAGGTCATCTCCAGTTCCTGTCCGACGAAGTAGCGGTCCGTCCTCTTGGTGGCAAAGCAGGCCCCTCCTCCGGAGATGTCCTTGGAAACCGTCTTTTCATACCAATCCTTTCCTTCGCTGTCCTCGGTGGCTATCTCGGTCAGGAATTCTATGTTGAACCGCTTGAACTCCCGTCGTTCTCCCGCGCTCCCCATCTTTTTCACCGCCATACGCATGTATGCGTCCTGTTTCACTGGTGTGTATCCCGTGGCGCCTGCCTCATTGACATGGGCACCTCCCATGCCATGGATGCCTACGCTTTTTTTCCGCCGTCGGGCCCATCGTTGACGATATTATTCCGGCCTTACGGGTTGTTGCTCGATGATCATCGTTCCCTCTTTCGTCCACTTCATCTGCGGTTGATTTTTGAATGTGATCGTGTCTTCATCGGATGTTTCCAGGTAAAAGGGAAACGTGCACTTCTGCTTGTTCATGTTTTCATAGCATACGGTATACAGCACCTTCTCCCCTTCCTTTTCTTTGCCCTTTTCCACCCTTTTCGTCTTTTCCACCTTTTTCCTTACACTGGTAATAAAGTTGACCTCGATATGCTTGAGCAAAAAGGCATCCAGGACCTCCAGGTTGTATCCGCTGGCAAAGACGATAAGGTCCTTGGTCAGGCCCAGGGAGCAATCCTTGTAGGTTGCATGGCTTGTCTTCCAAACGCCATCGAGCCCGTCCTTGACAATGAGTTCCTTACCGTTCCCGCACCCTGCGATAAGAAGGAGGATGACGAACAGCAGCATCATCGATTTTATTCGGGAAATTCCGCCTTTTTTCATTGTCTCCACCCCGTTTCTCACGGTGATTTCACGGCAAGCTCGACACCTCTCTGTGGTTTAGGTCTTCTCCGCTGCACCATTCTTGTTTTCTTATCGGTATCCTGGCCGGTTTTTTCCTCCTCCACGACCTTCAAGAGGGCATTCACCACCTGCTCATCGAACTGGGTGCCCGACCCCTCCTTGATAATCTGCAGGGTGCGCTCCTTTCCCATCCCCTCCCGGTAGGGCCTGTCCGAGATGAGGGCATCGTATACATCCGCCACCGACAGGATGCGCGCTCCAAGGCAGATGTCCTCGCCGGAAATGCCATAGGGGTATCCCTTTCCGTCGAACCGTTCATGGTGCTGCTCTCCCATGGGGATTATGTCTGCATAGGCGGCGATGGGTTCCAGGATACGTGCGCCGGTCAACGGATGCTGCTTGATGATAGCGAATTCCTCGTCCGTGAGCCTTCCCGGCTTGTCGAGGATCTCCGCGGGGACCCCGATCTTGCCGATATCATGGAGCAAACCTCCCCGGTGCAGGTCCTGAAGCTCCTTTTCACTCAGGCCCATGACCTTCCCCAGCTTCAATGCCATTTCAGTGACCCGCTCCGAGTGGCCCGCGGTCCAGGGGGACTTTGCGTCAACCGTGCGGGCGAGGGCCTTCAAGGCGCCCCAGTTCAGCTTGTCGAGCTCCTCGATGAGGTGCGCGTTGGACAGGGCGACCGCCACCTGGTCCGCAAGCTGCCGGACCTGCAGGAGGTCCTCATCGCTGGGTTCATGGACCTCGAAGGTGCCGAGGGCAATGATCCCGGCAGGCCTTTGACTGATAAACAGAGGGAGCAGTATTGCCGATTCGATCCCCCTGTCTTTGAAGGATTTGAGAAAACCGGGTACCTCCTCTTTTGTCTTCAGAGTGAGCGTCTCTCGAAGCTCCGTGAGCATCTCCAGGTCGTCCTGCCGTATCTCCACATCCTTGCAACTGTGGTTCGAGGCCCCGTGGCCGGAGTACATGCGGGCCATGCAGCGGTCCTTGGATTGAAGGTCGAACAAAAATACGCTCACCAGGTCGTAGTTACACACCTTGTGCATGGTGGAGATGACCGTTCTGATGATCTCTTCCGTGTCCAGGGAGGAAAGTATGGCCCGGTCGATATCCGCCATCGTGGTCAGGGCATTGAATTGCCTGCCGAGTTGCCGTGCCATATGGTTGAAGGATGATCCAAGCTCCTCGAATTCATCACCGCTCGTCACCGTTACCCTGGTCTCGAAATCCCTCATGGCGATGCGCCTGGTCCCCTCCTTGAGCTTCTCGAGCGGGGTCATGGTCTTCCGTATTTGTATCACGCTCAGCAGCAGGACCACCAGGAGGGAGAGCAGGATAAACAGGGGAAATATCTTCTTGAAATACGCAAGCGGCGCGAAGATGTCATCCTTGGCGGTGCTGGTGATGACCGTCCATTTCGGCTCAAAGAATTGGTATTGCAAAAAGATCGGCCAGAAACACCCCAGAAACTCCCTTCCTTGGTAATCCCATTCGAACTGCTCCGAAAAATACCGGCTCGCCTTATTGATCAGTGTCTTGTGAAATGACGGCGACACCGGATGGGAGGAGAAGATCACGTTTTGGGACTCGTCCATCACGCACAGCTCGGTGAGACCAGGCAGTGAATCGGATTCCAAAAGGCCCCACAGGTACATGGAATCGATTTCCGCATGGATGAGCCCCTTTGCAAGATCCTCGGGATCAACCGGACTGATCATGAACACGCACAATGTGTTCCTGTTTCCGTTCTCATACTCGGTCGTTATAAGGGCCTTGCCGGAGCGCAGATGTTCGCGCTGTGCATCCGACAGCCGGATGGATTCCTTGGGATCACCGAACAGCGTTACCAATTCACCGGAATGGGTCTGCAGCGCCAGCGTGAGGAACCGTCCCTTCAACCCCTCAATTCCTGCATGTGACGGAAGCGGGGCGGATGATCCGCGTATCTCGTCCATGCCTGAAGAGAGGACCTTCAACTGGGTTTCGAGAAACAGGAGACGTTCCATGACGGACATGCCGATGGATTTGCTCGATCTGCGCAGCCTCAAACGGCTTTGCGACTCGAGCTGCTTCGATACCTGGGTGAACGAGATCACGGAGATTGCAACGAGCGGGATCAGTGCGCAGAGGATAAACAGTGCGAATATCCGGCGTGCAACCTTGCTCTTCAGGAACGTCTCGTCGATTCGTATCCCCATCAATCTCCCTTAGAATTCGGAGGCAAGCCCCACGAATGCCCCGTTGCTCGCCCGAATGACGTCATCGTAACTCTCCGGTTTATCGATCTTGGGGTCGCTCTTCCCATCCTTCCCCACGCTGTAGATGTCGTAGTCGGTATTGAGCGGCTTGAGAAAACGGCACTTGCGCATTTTCCCCTCGATCCCTTTTTGGGCGCTGTCATAGGGGTTATATTCATAGAGGTTTCCCCAGGGATCCCTCTGGTTCCCGAAGCGGATATCATCGAGCGTCTTCGGGAGGTCGTCGTTGTTCAGCTCGAAGGTGGGGTTGTCGGTGTCCACCTGGTACGACCAGATATCCCTCTCCATGACCCTGATCTCGGTGATCGCCCGCGCAACTTGTGTTTTATAGAGGTAGTTGGTATATGAGGGGACGGCTATGGCGCTCAAGGTGGCGACGATGGTGATGGTGATGAGGATCTCCACCATGGTGAATCCACGGGGAGATCTGTTTCCCGGGGATTCCGTCAGGGTGAATTTCCTTCGACATAGATGTCGCGTCCGAGCGGCAGTGACCCCTTTTGAAAGGTCACCCCTCCTCTGAAGCCGGTTGTTTCGATCCGCCATCGTCCCTCCTTGCATCGCTCCGATAGGAAAAGGACACCGGAACGGGGAAGACATTTCCTTGCGCTCGATGGATATATCTTTATATTTATCGGATAAATCACTCGGTTGTATCGGCATACCTTATTATACGCAACCGATTTCCGGGTGATTATGAGATGATCGGCATGCAGTGAATTTATTTTCATAAAAACTGGGTCTGTGGTAATTTTTTCACACTCCCGCGAAAAGTGTGAACACCCGGCATGACTATCCCTGGTCCTTGCGGACGCAATCTATTCTTTGTAAATCAGCATATTATGTCGTTTCCGCCATGGGATGTACAAATGGGGAATGCTTCTTGCATATAATCCATCCGATCCGTATCACTGGGTTTAACCGATAAAGGATAATGTGCGACGGATTCCTGATAAAGGATATGCCGCACTATCAGAGATTCTTACCGAAGGTTCGAGCGTGCATTCCTTAGGATTGGCATTGCGCCGGCCAAGGAGGTTGCAGCATCGGCCGGCCTATCACGAGCCTGTTTGGGTGAGGTTGGGAAGAACGTCCCTGGAGAGCTTTACAACCGGCGATCTTAGTGACGGAGGAACCATATGCACGCGGACAGGCTGGACGATTTCAACTGGAACCAATCGGTGCCCCACATCTTGGTGGTGGATGACGACTTTTCCGTGAGGAAATTTCTGGGGAAGGTCCTTCAGAAAGAGGGGTACACGGTTTCCACCGCAGAAAACGGGGGGGAGGGATTTCACAAGGCCCTCACCCTGAATCCCGACCTGATCATCCTGGATGTCATGATGCCCGACATGGATGGTTTCGAGGTCTGCACGAAGCTCCAGTCGGATGAAAAGACCAAGAACATACCCGTCATCTTCCTGACCGTTCGAAATGAACATGAGGATAAGCTCCGCGGCCTGAACCTGGGGGCGGTCGATTACCTGGGAAAACCGGTGAATATCCGGGAGATGCTTGCGCGGGTCAATACCCAGATTCGCCTGCACACCCTCTACAAAAGAAATCTCGCATATGAGCAGGCATTGATCGAGACCGAGAATCTGAACTGCAACCGGATCTTCATCAAGGGGGTTGCCCATAATTTCAACAATCTGCTCACCGTGGCAGTCGGGTATATAAAGTTCATGCAGGAGCGATCCAATTTTTCCGAGAAGGACATGGAGTATCTCCACCGGGTTGACACAAGCCTTGAGCGGATACAGGCCCTCATCCACCAGATGTTCTATCTCACGGAGGTCTTTGCATCGGATGTCAAACGATTCGATGTGGAGAAGATACTCAACGATTTTCTGTTTGCAGCGCGGCTTCACTGGCCGAATATGGTGATCACGGTGAACAACAGGCTTTACCCAAAGACCGAGCTGTTGTGTGACCAGGCGCAGATCATCAAGGCATTGACCCTGCTCATTCAGAATTCCTACGAGGTGGCCGGTAAGAAATGCGCGGCGATTATCGAGGTGTATGAATCCGACGAGGATTTGGGGAATGGCTACTTTTTGAATAAAACAAAATCCATATGTATTGCAATCAAGGATTTCGGGCCTGGTTTTACCGAAACCGCACTCAAATACGCCACCCATCCCTTCTTCAGCACCAAGAATACCGTGGGGGTGGGATTGGGCCTCTCCATCGTTCAGAAGGTGGTCAGGGATTACGGCGGGAAACTGAGCATTGCGAATGATCCGAAGGGCGGCGCAGTGGTGACCATGGCCTTTCCGGTAAATGCCACCAAGATCGAACAACTGGTAAAAACGGAGGTCATGGAGCCCTACTAATCCGGTCCCCGAAGGGAAGGGTATCGCCCGAATAAGCGGGGGGTGCGACGGATCTCGTAGCCATATCATACAACATACAATTAACGTGCACGGCCTTGGTATCGAGCTTTTGAGAGTTCGGGTATAAAAAGGGCCCTGGGTTGTACAACCCAGGGCCCCTTATCTTTGACGGGGATTAGTATCCCAGGATCTGAGCTGCAGTCAACAGTGACGAAAAGGCCGGCGTTGGATTGATTAATGAAGCCAGCCATGGATCCAGCCCGGTGAGATTCGGAGGCAGCGCGATATTGTAGGCAGCAAGGGCCAGAGTCGGATATTGTGCCAAATAAGCCAGATTGGCTGTCGGCAGGTTCGACTGGATCCAGAGGGGATCGGTTGCCGGAAGCAGATTGAACCCCGAGGGCAGGCCCAGCGGCAAAGGACCTCCTGTTGTAGGATCCAACGCATATGACGGTGGCCAGCCGTTCATTCCGTAGATGATATCGTAGTATTGCATCCCCACCGGTGAATTATACAGGAAGTAGGGATAGCTGATCGCCGGGTTCCAGGCCAGCCCTGGCTGTATGGGAAGCTGTGTCGAAGGAAAGAGGTTGCTCACGATGGGTGTCGGCAGCCCCGTGGTCGCACTGATCGGAGACAGGGCAGGCGACCAGAGGGGCCACAAGAAATTGTAGGGCGGCATTGCGGTCCATGTCTGTGCAGTTGCCAGCCTGCTTCCCAAAAGCCCGAAGACAACCAAGACAACGCAGATGAAAACAACGGTTCTGATAGTGCTTTTTAATGACATACCATATACTCCTTTTGTTTGATCATATACCCCAACCAACAGAACAACTCGTCCACTGTTCCTTTCATAATCGTGTGTTCATCTCCTTTAGGCAACACCCCCTTATCAATTCATCTTGATCAGAGCACCTTACCATCGAAGGCGCCGCAGCCTTTCGGCATGTCTTTTGGGTTATCGGTAACCTGTTACAGCTACTGGAGCAAGACCCAGCTCAGGTAGAAGTCCGGTAATCCGTAGGTGTACGAGGGATAACTAAACCGCGTGTAGGGAAGCGGGGTGCCGGGCAGCGTGGTAAAGGGAAATGTGGTCGTATAGGGTGAACCCATATAGGGATACGTCTCCTTACCGAAAAAGTTGTATAGGTAGCCTTGATACGGGGTCAAAAAGGGATTGGCGTAGTAATATCCAAGCAGGTTCCCCGGAATGGGAGGGAAAAATCCGTATCCGAGGTTATAGAAGGGATCCGTAATCGAATTGAAATACCCGTAGTCGCTGAAGGCCAATGGACTTGTGTAATAATAGGTAACGGGCGGAAGGTATGTCGGGTCGTAGTTTCCCGGATAGACCTGCGCGGGTGCCTTAACGGCCAACAGGCACAGGACAATCAAAACCAGACCCATCAACCAGACCCTTTCGCATCCCCCTTGTTTCATAATCATCATCCTTTCTTTCCCATCAGGATATCTGAAGGTTGATTCCTATATCTTCAACACTCTAAGCATCCATCACATTAATGGGTTCTCATTACGTAAGGATTGCGTTTAAGGATTTGCCTGCGTGAAAAGGTATGCGCGTATCACCTCCAAACACCGATCGTATTGATTTAAATGATTAAATCTATAATAATTTATATTTTGGGTTCGTTTTGAGATGAGGGGAATAGGCGTACGTCGACAATTCCCCATTTATAATAATTATACCATAACAGTATTAAATTGCAAAGAAATTATCTTAAACTACTTCTTTAACGCATGGCCTATTGTATCTTCCAATGATTGAAGTTTTCTGCCTATTCTTGATCCTGAATCCGACCTGTCATCAATGGTGATGGTGGTGACGACACGGCAGCCTTCCTTTCTCACCGCCTCATGGCAGCGCCGAATGAGTCCCATGACCTCGTCCCAATCTCCCTCTACGACTGTCCCCATAGGATTCACGCGATACTCCAGGCCGCTGTTGTGGACGATTTCCACAGCCAGGGAAACCAGGCCGCTCAGGCTTTCACCCTCGCCCACGGGAATGATGCTGAATTCCGCCAACATTGCCTCTCCTCCTTTCAATGATCGGTTTCCATGCAGGAGTGATCCCTGCCGGAACCGGGGCATCCGGTTCATGGATGCGCACCAGTGAATGATGAAGGGGGACGGGTGAACCGGTCGAGGAATCGGTTGTTGTTACTCGCCCGTTCCTATAGTAGCATAGGGGGTGGTTATGAATAAAGGACATTCGGTATCCATCCTTGTGCTCAATGGGTCGTTTCTCCTCGTTCTTGCAGCGGGCCTGCTCGGCATCTCGCGCTCTGCCGTACCGGGTGCGGCATGGTACGGGGGGATATGGGCGGCATGGAGCATGGCGAATTATCTCTATATAATACGAATAAGACTCTGCCGCCATTGCTCCTATTACGGCCTGCCGTGCCCCCTGGGATGGGGGAGGATCGTTCCCCTTTTGTGCGGCCGGGGTGATCCCCATATGTTCGGAAGGATGCGCTGGCCCATGGTCTATCTTCTCTCCTATGCGGGGATACCTCCTGTTTTCATGATCGTCTCCCTTTTCTTCGAGCGGGATCCCTATGTCATCGGTGCATTGATCGCCTTCACCGGTATGGGTCTCCTCATGGGTATCATCGCCCGAAAATGGTGCTGCACAAGATGCCTGATGGCATCCCATTGCTTGTTGAGCAGGATCGATCGCTTGCTGAGACATCCCTTCATTACAATCCAATGACACACTTGGAATTCCCGGGACAGAATTCCCGGGATCTGTTGCCTGAACGGGCAATTTCGTGTACACTGTATGCATAGTAGGCATATGGGGCATACGTCCGGGGAATGCACATGAACATGCCCTACCGCAGGAAAGGGTTCAATTGAGGGCACACCCGGCATGCCTGGAGGATGACACCGTGGCGGTCGTTACACGAGAGCTTTCCCTTAAGACAAAGGGGAACACCGACATCCTGGATATCACCCCCTCTGTTCGGGAGGAGGTGAAGGAGTCGGGTGTCAAGGATGGGGTTGCGGTTGTGTTTGTGCCCGGTTCAACCGCAGGTGTCACCACCATAGAATATGAATCGGGGGTATTGCAGGACCTTTCCGATGCCGTCGAGCGAATGGCCCCCCGATCCATCCGCTATCACCATGACGCCCGGTGGGGTGACGGCAACGGATTTGCCCATGTCCGCGCAGCGCTGCTTGGCCCGTCGCTGACCATTCCCTTCAGCGACGGAAGGCTCCTTCTCGGCACATGGCAGCAGATCGTGCTCATTGATTTCGATAATCGTCCTCGCCAGCGCACCATCCTGATACAGATCCTGGGTGAATAACGAACCGACGGCCTGTTTTACCCATGTACGGCACCAAGGGGTTATTGCAATGACGAGAAGGATCGCGCAGGTGGTTGCGGCCTCCCCACCCCCTGCAAAGCTTTTTATGGGGCTTATCCTTTCGCAACACAGCAGCCTCGACGAGGTCGCCGCAGGGCTCGCCGACCGCTTCGGCCCGATCGAAGCCGAGAGCCCGGTGCACCCCTTTGATCATACCGGGTACTATTGCGAGGAAATGGGCCCATGCCTGAAGAGGAAATTTGTGTGTTTTCACAGCCTGGTCCCTGCAGACCATCTTGCAGACATAAAATGCCGTACCAACGAGATGGAGGCATTGATGGGTGAGATGAGAGGAGAAAGGCTTCTGCGCAGGGTAAATGTGGATCCCGGCATCCTCACCCTTTCGAATGTCGTTCTGGCCACGACCAAGAACCATGCCCACCGCATCTATCTCTCACAGGGGATCTTTGCGGAGGTCACCCTGATCTATGCGAGAAGGGCGGGCTGGCAGCCGCTTGACTGGACATACCCGGACTACCGGGCGCCCCTGGCCCTTGATTTCTTCAGCATGGCCCGGGAACGATACCACCGGCAGATAAGGGATCTCGCCGTCACGGACGGATCGGGCGACCTTGACAAACAGCAGGACCGGGACTAAACTGCTTTTAAAGAGTAATTCCATGATTTTTTGATAACTGCCCATCCTAAGTTGTAACAAATATGGGTTGATGCGGGGAAGGGAGAAGTGCTTGTGTACAAGGGAGCCGAAACAAAAGCCTCCCCCCTTCCCGGGGAATAGTAGGCAGTTATCTTTTTGTAAAGAAGCCGTCTATGCTCATCATTTCTCATAAAACCCCCTTGTTCTTCTCGGTTATAGGGATGCTGATCACCGTAATCCCCCTGAGCGTGTCCTGGGCCATGGGCAAGGGACGGTCCGCGCAGGACCCCGCCCGTATCCCCCTGCCCTCACCCACCCTCACGGGGAGCGTCTCGGTGGAAGAGGCGATCAAGGCGCGACGCACGCGCCGGAATTTTTCATCACAACCCCTTTCCATGAAGGAATGGGGCCAGATCCTGTGGGCGGCCCAAGGCGTCACCTCCAAGGGGGGTATGGCGATGAGGGCTGCCCCGTCGGCAGGGGCGCTCTATCCCCTCGACATCTATCTCATTACCGGAGAGGGCGGCGCCGGATCCTTGAGCGCCGGCGTGTACCTTTACGAGCCGCTGCAGCATGCCCTGATGCGCCTCTCATCCGAGGATATGAGAAAGGGCATTACCGAGGCGTCATTCTATCAGGGCTGGATGGCCGAGGCACCCGGCATGATCCTCATCGCCGTCGAATATGCGAGAATAACCGGGAAGTATAAAGAGCGGGGAATACGCTATGCCCATTTCGAGGCGGGCCACGTGGCCCAGAACTGCTTTCTCCAGGCGGAATCCCTCAATCTGCACGTCGGCATTGTAGGCGCATTCGAGGACGAGGCAATGAAGAAAATCCTTCCCCTCATCAAGGGACATGAGCCGCTGCTCATACTCCCTGTTGGGAGGCCTCAATGAAAAGGAGTCTGAAGCGGTTCGGGATCGTTTCCCTCCCTGACCCCCAAAGGGCGGGCCCCGTGCTCCTTGAGATCATCGGGTGGCTTGCCACCCGTTCCTTTACCATCTTCCTGGATACGGATACGGCGCAGGTGGTGGGGGAAACGGTGCGGTCACGGTTTTCCGTGTGCCGCATCGATGAGATCCCCGGGGTTGCGGATATCGTCCTGGTCCTGGGCGGGGATGGGACACTGCTGAGGGTTGCCCGCAACATCGGACATTCGGGCATTATCATGCTCGGCGTCAATCTCGGCAGCCTGGGCTTTTTAACGGACGTAAAGGCAGACGATGCCGTGAACACCCTGGAGCGGGTCATCAACGGCAGGTATACCCTGGACGAACGGATGGTGCTGCATGCAACGGTCAAACATCACGACGGAACCATCAAACAATCATCGTTTGCGCTCAACGACGTGGTCATCAACAGCGGGCCTCACAGCAGGCTGGTCAACCTGAGCAGTTCGGTTGACGGCGCGTGGATCAACACATTCCTCTCCGACGGCCTGATCATTTCAACGCCCACGGGCTCCACCGCCTATTCACTCTCCGCCGGCGGACCCATCATTCACCCGAAGCTTCACGCCATCCTCATCACCCCCATCTGCCCCCATATCCTCACCAACCGCCCGATTGTCATCCCCGATGACGAAAGGATCGTGATAGTGGTGCAGGAAAAGGGGGTCGGAAACGGCTCCGAATGTCTTCTGTGCGCCGACGGTCAGGTGGTAACGGGATTGACGCCGGGCGACACGGTGGAGGTCACCAAGGCAGCGCATACGATCAAGCTCATTCAGCCGGAGGGGACCGATTACTACCAGGTGCTCAGAACAAAGCTGAAGTGGGGGGAAAGGGGATAGTATTTGTGCTCGAGGAACTCCACATCAGAAACTTCGCCCTCATCGACCAGATCTCCATCAGTTTCGATCCCCACCTGAACATCCTCACCGGGGAGACGGGGGCGGGAAAGACCATTCTGATCAATGCGCTTAACCTCCTCCTCGGCGGGCGTGCCTCAACGGAGTTCATACGGACCGGGGAGGAATCTGCGGAGGTCGAGGCCGCCTTCCGTCTCGACGAAGGGCATCCGGTCCGCGCCTGCCTCGAATCAGCGGGATGTCCCTGCTCCCCTGAGGATGACCTGATCATCAGGCGGATCATCTTTCGCTCGGAAAAGGCCAACCGGTGCTATGTGAACGGCCGCATGGTGCCGGTGTCCCTCCTGGATACCATCGGTTCATGGCTGGTGGATATCCATGGACAACACGAACACCAACTCCTGCTCAATACCTCACGACACCTGGATATCCTGGACCGCTTCGGCAGCCTCGATGGGGATGCGATGCAGGTAAGCGATTCCTTTCACGCTTACCAGGCATCACGCACCACCTGGGAGGAACTGGTGCGGCGGCGGGAAGAGAGCGCGCGGGAGCGGGAAATCCTCGCCTTCCAGCGAAAGGAGCTCGAAAGCGCCCGACTGGCGCCGGGTGAGGAGGAAGATCTCCTCGGCGAGCAGAACATCCTGGCCCATGCAGTCAAGATCCGTGAACTGACCTCCTCCCTTCTCAATACGCTGTACCAGTCCGAGGGATCGGTCACCGAGACCCTGGGGGATGCACTGGGAAGGTTTCAGTCGCTCTGCTCCCTTGATCCCCGTTTTCGCCCCATGGAAGAGACCCTGAACGGCGTGCTCATACAGATCGAGGATATCACCCACCAGCTCACGGAATATGAATCCAAGCAGGATTTCAGTCCCGATCACCTCGAATGGATCCAAGAGCGACTGGACCTCATCAGCAAATTGAAAAAAAAATACCAGCGGAGCTTTGAGGGATTGATCGAACTTCGGAACACGATGGAAGAACGGTGGGAACTGCTCGAGAACTATGAGGAGAGAATACGGACCGCCGAGGATGCGATGCATGAACGCTGGCAGGACCTGCGCCGGCATGCCCTCGATGTGTCGGAAAAAAGGCGCCGGGTGGCGAGGCGGATCGAGCGGAGTATCGAGGCCCAGTTGAATGATCTTGACCTGGGGCAGGCCCGGTTTGTAGTGTCATGTTCCCATCCCCCGATCCCCGAACAGGTGCCCCCGAAAAACATGACCGCACGGGGCTTCGATGAGGTCGAATTCCTCTTTTCCGCAAATCCCGGGGAGGATCCCCTGCCTTTGGCGCGGATTGCCTCAGGTGGGGAGATATCGCGGGTGATGCTCGGATTCAAGTCATGTCTTGCCATGGCCGACCAGGTGCTCACCCTGGTATTCGATGAGATCGATACCGGCATCGGGGGGAGCGCAGCAGTGAAGGTCGGTCGGAAGATGAAGGACCTCGCCTCCAAACGTCAGATCATCTGCATCACCCATTTGCCCCAGATTGCGAGCAACGCATCCACCCATTTTTTGGTATCAAAGCGGGTCGAAAGGGGAAGGACACTCACCGAGGTAACCCCTCTCTCCACCGGGGAACGGATACGGGAGCTTGCGAAGATGATCGCAGGCGACAGCCGGTCCGAAACCGCCCTGCGGCATGCCTCCGAAATACTGGAAAAATCAGGGACAACTCTTTAACACTCATCATTGTTGATATTTGACGTATCTTCGATCATAATAGGGTATGTGTTTCCTATAGAGTAAGTTATTTAATTACTTAACAATATATGCTATTATGTAATCATTCATTATTTTCAATGCGGCGCCGCTCGTTGCGCGTTTTGAGTCGATGTGAGCGGAGGGATATCCTGCCGCCGGTTCTATAGAGCAGCGGGCAAAAAAGGAGCCATTTTCATGAGAGGCAAGATTCTTGAGAAGGACCACTTCACCAAGGAGAATACAGTGAACCGCCTGCATAAGGGGATCGGGATCGCTCCGCGGCTCTATTTCGTTATCCTCGCCCTGCTCGCCTTCATGCTCATTAGCGGGATGGTGGTGTACCGTCAGAACCGGAACGTGCATGACGCCTTTAAAAAGATCCTCAACGAGATCCCCCACGAGCGCGCCATCTACGACGCACAGACCGCCATCACCGACTATATCATGCCTGCGAATGATTACCTGATCACCGGTGATCCCGTAGAGCGGGAGAACAGCACCAATCTCGAGAAAAAGGTGGGCAAGGCATTGGAGCACTGCTACATGCTTGCGCGGGAAGAAGAAAGGCACCTCATGGAGCTCGTGGAGAGTGACTTTCAAAAGATCAAGCGGCTTTCGGACGATATCTTCTCCTTCAATGCAGTCTCCGACCAGAAATTGGCCGGCGAGATCATGAAAAGGATGGATAAGCTTGCCATCGATTCACGCGATCATATCAGGGAGCTTTTGAGGATGCACGACATGCATATGGCCTCCGCCCGCATGGCGGCGGAGCAGGCGTGGGTGCGCTCCCACCGCTGGATGTTTGGGATATTCGTCCTGGCGTTTGTATTCGGCCTTACGCTCATCACCTACATCTCCACGTCCATCCTGCGTCCCTTACGGATACTGGATACCTCTGCAATCAGGATTGCCGCCGGCGACCTGTCCGAGCTTCTGGTGATCGAGCGAAAGGGGGAACTGACCAGCCTGGCCGAGTCATTCAACCAGATGATCATCTCCCTGCGCCATCAGATCGAAACCAGCAAAACGATCCTCAATGCCATCGCCGATCCCGTATTCACGGTTGACAACAACATGACCATCACCTACTTCAGCAAGGCATGTGAACGTCTCACCGGGTATACGGCCAAGGATGCCCTCGGCAGGAAATGCCGGGAGATCTTCAAGAGCAATATCTGCGAAGACCTCTGTGCCATAAAGAGGTCGGCGCGGGAGGACCGGCCGATCCTGAACGTGGAGATCGAGACAAAGGACAAGGTGGGCGACACCATGCCCATCATGGCCAGCGCATCCTGCCTCAAGGACTGGAAGGGAAACATCATGGGCGGGTGCGAGGTGTTTCGGGACATATCGGATTGGAAACGGATGACCAGGGAGTTGAAGGAGACGGAGCAGCAGCTTATCCTCTCCGAAAAGCTCGCCGTGCTGGGCCGCCTTGCATCATCGGTGGGTCATGAGCTGCGGAATCCCCTCGCGGTCATACAAAATTCTACCTACTACCTCAAGAGCAAGGTGGGGTCGGATCAAACCAAGTTGTTGAAACATCTCGAGATCATTGAAAACGAGATTGAAAGCTCGAACAAGATCATCGGGGACCTCCTGGGGTTTTCGCGGCGCAAGAAACCCGACCTTGCCCCCCTTGACCTGAATGCGACCATCGAGTCCTCCCTTCACCGAATTCGGGTGCGGGAGGACATCACCATTGAACGGAACCTTGATGCAAGCCTGCCCCCCATTATGGGAGACAAGGACCAGATCCATCAGGTCCTGGTGAATCTCATTTACAATGCCGAACACGCAATGGGAAAGTCGAGCGGCCGGATCACCATCACCACGCAGAAGAAGGGAAACACGGTGGAATTGGGTGTTTCGGATACCGGGTGCGGCATACCTGAGGAGGATCTGGACAAGCTCTTTGATCCCTTCTTCACCACAAAGGCCAAAGGGATCGGTCTCGGACTGGCGATCACGAAGTCCATCATCGAGCATCTCAACGGGATGATAGACGTGGAATCAGACGTGGGCAAGGGCACGACCTTCACCATCACCTTTACTATGGAGCCGGTTGAAGACCTGGCATGAAACAATGCGGTGGTATCCATGAAAGGGAACAACGAGGTAAAGATCCTGGTCGTGGACGACCAGCCCGGCATGTGTGAGACCCTCCTGGATATACTGGAGGATGTCGGTTATAATGTAGAGTCCGCTCAGGATGGGTCGACTGCCATTGAAATGAACAGGCAAGCGGTTTTCGACATCATCCTGATGGATATCATTATGCCTGGAATCAACGGGGTGGAGGCATTGAAGCTCATCAAGCAGATGAACCCTGATACCACCGTTATCCTTATGACCGCCTACACTGCGCCCGATTTGATCATGGAGGCCCAAAAGGCGGGGGTGTACGAATGTCTCACCAAGCCCTTCAAGCCTTCACGACTTCTGGATATCATTACCAGGCTGTGCCGGGAACGAAAGGTCATGCTCGGCCTGAGAGGAAAAAAGGGCCATGCGGAATAATAACAACGCGATATTGGTCATCGATGATGAACTGGGCATGCGGGAGACGCTCACCGATATCCTTCAGGACGAAGGGTACGATGTCTCCACTGCGGAAAACGGCACGGATGCCATCACCGCGGTGCAAAAACGCTTCTTCAATGTCGTGTTCATCGACATCAATCTTCCGGATATCAGCGGCCTTGACGTATTGAAGACAATCAAGAAGATCACCACCGACACCTATCCGATCATGCTCACCGCGTCCGCCACCATCGAGAATTCCATAAAGGCACTCAACCAGGGGGCCTATGCCTATATCGTCAAACCCTTCGATGTCAAGACCATCAAGGACACGATCCAGCGGGCCATAGCCGAGCAACGCCTCGTGCTCGAGAACAAGCGGCTCCTGCAGGAATTGAAGACCTCCAACAAGGCGCTCTTACAGGCAAAGACGGAGGTCGATACCATGAACAGGGAGCTCGAGTCCAAGATCCGGCAACGGACCAAGCAGCTCAGGGAACAGATGACCTGGACGGAGACCATCATCGACAGTCTTGCCGATGGATTGTGCACCGTGGACAAGCGGTGGAAGATCACCCTGTTCAATCGGCAGGCGGAGCTGATCACCGGGTACAAGGCCGAAGAGGTGCTGGGAAAGGATCACAAGGAGATCTTTCAGAGCATGTGCCACGACTGCACAAAGCTCGTCGAAAAGACCATTCGAAAGGGGGAACGGGTATCCGGGCTGGAGATCTATATAGAGGACAAGAACGGACGGCTGATCCCCCTCCTGGTCAGCGCTGCACCCATCCGGGGCAAGAACGGGGATATACTGGGCGCGGTGCAGAACTTCAGGGATATCACCGATCACAAGCAATTGCAGGAGCAGCTCATCCAGGCCTCCAAGCTGGCATCAATGGGCGAGCTTTTGGCCAATTTCACCCACGAGATCAAGAATCCCTTGAACGGCATGATCCTTTTCGCCACGCTCATCAAGGCAGAGGCGGCGCCCAACAGCGAGATCCTTAACTATGCCGAGAGGATACTCGCGGAAGGGACCAGGATCGGGAGGATCGCAGGGGACGTTCTGACCTTTTCACGACAGAACATCCAGGAATACAACTATGAGAACATCATCCCCATCGTCGAGTCCACCCTTTCCCTGACCGAACAGCAACTGAACCTGGACGGGATCCAGGTGGAGCGGGATTTCGATGATTCCCTTCCCCGGCTGAAGGTGAACATCGGCCGTATCCAGCAGGTGCTTCTCAACATGATCAACAATGCCCAGTTCAGCCTGAACAAGCGGTTCGGTCAGTTCGACAGCAAGGGGAGAAAGAAGATCACGCTCTCGGTGCACAATATGACCGTCGACGGCAAGCCATGGGTCCAGATCCGGATCGAGGACAACGGTATGGGGATCAGTCAGAAGAACATGAAGCGGATATTCGATCCCTTCTTTACCACCAAACCCGTTGGTCAGGGCACAGGCCTGGGCTTGAGCGTGAGCTATGGCATCATCAAGGACCATCACGGAGAGATAGGTGTTCAAAGCCAGGAAAAAAAATTCACCAGATTTATCATCGATCTGCCAGCCTTCGAAACCGAGGCCGTTACCCCATAAAACAATGCCTTCCTCATTGGATATCCTGATTATCGATGATGAGATCTATCAGTGCGAAACGCTGAAGGACCTTCTGGAGGACGAAGGGTATACGGTGGCCACCGCCACGGACGGAAATACGGGGCTCGAATTTCTGGACGGGAACCGGTGCCTGGTGGCGATCATCGATATCATGCTCCCTGACACCAGCGGCCTCGATATCCTTAAGATCATCAAACACAAAGGGATCGATTGCCTTCCCATCATGCTGACCGCCTTCGCGACCCTGGAAACCAGCATCAATGCCCTTAACGAGGGGGCCTACGCTTACATTGTCAAGCCTTACAAGGTCGACGAGGTGAAGGCCACGGTGCGCAACGCCATAGAAAAGCAACGCCTCGCCCATGAAAACAGGGAACTGCTCCAGAACCTCAAAAAGGCCAATAAGAACCTGACCAGGGTGACCAGGGAGCTCGAGGAGCTCAACCGGGATCTCGAGGACAAGGTCTTTGAACGCACCCGGGAGTTGGCCGAGGCAAAGGACAAGATGGCAAAGATCATGTCGAGCATTGCCGAGGGGATCATCTCGCTCGACAAGGAATTCCGCATCACCTCCTTCAACAGGGCGGCCGAGCAGATCACCGGTATCAACCGCGCCGAGGCCCTCAACCGCCACTGCTGGGAAGTTTTTCGCGCCAGCATCTGCGAGCAGCGCTGCGCACTGCGGGAAACCATGGAAACCGGCCGCCCATTGGTCAACCAGTCGATTTTCATCGTCAACGTGGAGGGCGACCGGGTCCCGGTCAGCATCTCCACCGCGCTGCTGCGCGACAAAAACGGAGAGATTATCGGCGGTGTCGAAACCTTCCGGGACCTCAGCGTGGTGGAGGAGCTGCGCAAAGAACTGGCCGGATCCCACACCTTCCTGGACATCATCAGCAAAAACCGCGAGATGCGGGCGCTTTTCGCCATGCTGGAGCAAATCGCCGACAGCAACGCCTCGGTCCTGCTGGAGGGCGAAAGCGGCACCGGCAAGGAACTCTTCGCCAAGGCCATCCATTCCCTCAGCCCGCGGCGCAACGGCCCCATGATCACGGTCAACTGCGCCGCGCTGCCCGACAGTCTGCTGGAATCCGAGCTTTTCGGCTACAAGGCCGGGGCCTTCACCGACGCC
>JBLIRP010000100.1:0-12820 GCA_049472355.1 bacterium
GGCCTACGACCTTTCACCGCGGATTCAGGACCCATCGTTTTCAAGGATTCTTCTTACATCTTCAACAAGGCGGGCGCATCATCCCCTGAAGGATATCTACTGGGCGTCATTCCGGGTGTACTTCTGATGCCCGTATGCCCAATCTGAAACACACCCTTACTTCAAAAAGAGAGAGCTACTTGACACATTAAGGCAGCATCTGATACCCTCATAAAGGGTAACATATGATGTCCTCATCGTACGATTTCCCATCAAAGACTTCTTTCTTATACCACCCATTATGGCAAAAGAGCCGGGCATATACCGTCCTCGCTTGCCTCAAAAAACACCATTCTATCAATGCATCGCTGATCATTTTGAGGAGTTTGTACAGGTCTATGATGAGCGGTATGAACAACACTATGGATTCTGGAGGCCGGTTATTGCCGAGGTTATAGAAAAATACCTGGAGTGTGGCGATCTTGCCCATGGGTTTGCAAGGGTACGCTGCGACCACTGCGGTCATGAGTATCTCCTGGCATTCTCCTGCAAGGGAAGGTATTTTTGTCCATCATGCCATATGAAGAGGGTGCTCCAGTTTTCTGATTGTTTAACTACTGAGGTCTTAGAAAGGGTCACTCATCAGCAGTATGTGGTCACAATACCCAAAATCATTCGTCCCTATTTCAAGTACAACAGAAGTCTTTTAGGAAAGCTTTGCCTATGCGCATGGGATGGTCTACACATCAAAGCGGGGCACTGTTTCCTATGAACCGCTTGATTGGCTTGCTGCCATTACCTCGCATATTCCCGATAAGGGTGCTCAGAACGTCCGCCATTACGGCATATATTCAAACAAATCAAGAGGAATTCAGAAAAAATCAGAACAAATGGTAAGCGGTGAACTCGTTATCGCAGATTCCATTCCTTCCAAAAAATCTTGCAGCAAAACCTGGGCCGCCCTCATCAAGAAGGTATACGAAGTCGACCCGCTGGTATGCCCCCGCTGTTTGCACCACATGAGAATCATCTCGATCATAAAGCAGCCGGAAATCATCGAAAAGATCCTCAAGCATTGTGACCTCTGGCAGCCTCAGGCACATGGCCCTCCGATGATCGGCGTTTCTCCTTCTCCGGTATACCATCCCCCGCTTCACCATCTGCTAATTTCTACCTTAATATTTGCCTTGACAAAAATTGAAAACCCTGGCTATAATTCTGCCCAGAAAAGCAATTGCCTATCAGTTATCAGTATCAGTTATCAGTAGTTCCAATACAGTGTCTTCCTGCAGGGATACCTTCAAACTCTTCCAATTCTGCCCAGAAAAGCAATTGCCTATCAGTTCAGTTCCAATCGAAGACCTTGAAGAACACAGTCGCTCATTTACCTTTGTTGCCCCCAATACAAATGTAGAGACCAGTACGCTGATATTTGAATTGACCGTGAGCGATAGTTTTGAGGGGAGTTTTGATACGGACGAGGTGACGATTACCGTAAGGGATGATGACATAGATGATGATGAGGTGACTAATGATAATGACAACTGCCCTGAGGTATACAACCCTGATCAAACGGATTCCAACGGAAACGGCATAGGCGATGCGTGTGTTTTTTGATCTGCATGGGTGTCAAGATGCCTGTGTCATGGCAGTGGTTTCCCTGAGACAAGCAGAGATTGGTTTCATAACACAATTAAACTTAATGATACAAAAGCTGCTTAAAAAATTGGATTTTAAGTTAAGGATTGTTAGGAAGCGATAGAGAAGAAAACAAAGAAAAGATATTAGTATTCCTTAAGACCATTCAGAAATTGTTGTGGTGTTAATATTGATATGTCAGCCCATTTTGTTAAATTTAAAATGTGGGTATCGCCTGTAATGATAAACTTGGCACCTGAAACTAAAGCACAGGAAAGAACCTTGTCGTCATCCGGATCATCTTTGATAACGGCCTCTATTGCTTTATCCGGATACAATTCGGCTATCTCAAATATTGCAGCAATGAGTTTTTCACTGGATGTTTTATGCGTTGTTATAAAAGATGAAAAGAATGGTCGTTTAAGGACATCACGGAGTTCTTCGATCAAAAGAGGTGTTAAACAAAGAGTCAGGTCACCTTTTTCGATCAATTTTAATAGGTTATGTGGCGGGCCTTGCCAAAAAAGTGCTGATATAAGCACATTCGTATCAAGTACGACTTTCACTTTTTTTTCTTTTCACTGCGATAGGCATGGACTTCTTTTACTATTTCCTTTAAAGGCATGGGGTTTTCTTTTACTCTTTCAGCTATCTCAGAGAGCTTCGGAGGATTGATCCGTTTTATGATAAGGGTATCTCCTTCCATAAACCATATCAATTTATCAGAAGGCTTGAAAAAGGATCGAAGGTCCTTCGGAATACTTAATGTTCCGTCTTTATTGATTTTGAGTGTTTGCATTTATTCTTTCCTCGTATATTTCAAATTCATATTTAAAATGTACTACATGCCAAAGAGAGTGTCAATATCGAAAAGCGGCACTATGAATAATGATATTTCATTTTACATTTTTATAACAGGTGCTATTGAGGGTCTCTCATGGCCTTGATCCTTACTGCTGGCCAAGGTCAGAGAGAGCAAGAATCACCATTCTTCCTTGCTGTAAAGAGATTTTTGGGCGGTTTTGATATCTTCCTCTGTAATGTTTACACCTTTGAGTATGCCTTTTCGGCCCCTGCGACCCGTGTGCTCAGGATGAAGAGCCAAGAGCCCTTGATGGTGAATTTTTATGTCTCCCTATTCATTGCCCCTGAGGGAAACGCCATCGTCATCGACGGGTAGGTTCATGGAGGAAAGCAGGATCGCGAAGCTGCGGGTCAACCTTGCCGGGACCTCTGCGGCAAAGCTGGTAAAGGCCGGAGGTAACCCGGGAAACTCCTGCTCTATCCCATGATGTTCCGGAATGCGGTCCTGGCGCACGAACCCCACCGCATCACCTTCTATCTCAGGGAGCTCGCCGGCCTCTTCGACCCCTACTACCAGAAATGCCGGGTCATCTCGGACGACCCGGCGCTCACGAAGGCGCGTCTCGCCTCTGCGAGGCGATACGCATCGTCGTAGGGCATGGATTGAAGATCCTTGGGGTGAATGCACCCGAGAGGATGTAGGTGACTCAAACGCAGCAGAGCAGGAACTTGGCATCTTTTGTCAACAAATTTTGATAAATCATTCCTCAATATATCCTGCCAAATCGTAGGAACTTTCTAAAACCTTTTATTTAAGAACAAGTTGACTCGAGCCCCTCTCATGGAATGGATTTTGCTTTTTTTCTTAAATCAGAAATCTTTGACATAACGATTGACATATTCATTTCCAGACCTTACACAGTCCCGGAAATCCAAATATTCACTTCCCCAGACATATCATTCAGGAAATCAGGGAATCCCATGGGATTGCGGAATGTCTCATCAGCCCACAAATTTATTTATGGAGGCAAGATAATGAATTCGAACAGCGTATTGAAAAAGATTCTCGCCATTCTTATTATTTGCACTGGTCTGTGTCTTCTCTATATTTCGATTGCCTTCTGCCAGTATTGGACCGCCCTGCCGCCATATAACACATTATGGCCTTTGTGGTCACCGATTTTGTCACCATTGGACCCGGCTACAGGCTTAAATACACCCATCGTCGGCAGTCTGACGTCAGCCACTGAACTCCCCTTGCAGCCAGGGCTGACCTGGAATCCCGCTCTCCCCTATCCGTGGCTTTTATATAACTCCCCCGTAGGTATGCTCTATTATGATGCCATGTTTGGTCTAAATGCATGGCCTCCGTCCAGCCTGATAAATCTAATGACGGGTGCACCATCTCCGTTGTTGTTACCGACAGGGTACGGCGGTCTTCCTCCAACCGATACGGCGTGGATACTGAATACGATTCCCGGCGCCAATAGCCTCTATACAACAAGCTATCCATATTTCGCATATATCGGGACATTGTCCTTACCCCTTACTGTTAACCTCCCTCCAATCAACGCGCTGAATATAGCAAGCTATTTGGCCATGCTGCCTGTGCCCCCTGTCTTTGCGCCACCAGTCCTGAGTGCATCCGCCATCCTGGGATTATAAGGGGGATATAAATCGGCTTAGGGAAGCTATGCCTGTGTGCAAGGCAGACAATAAAGGATTTCTTTGGTGGGTGCCTTCCTGAGGGGGCGGTCCCTTATCTTCACGCCATTCCCCGCTTCAGCATCTACTAAGTTCTACTTGAATATTTGTGTTGACAAAAATTGAAAATCCTTTTTATACCTTTATCCAAAAAAGCGAGTTCCTGGTCAGAAAAAATCTGCTTCCCGTATCTCATTCTCCAGGGAAGAGGAACCGGGGCAATTCATGGGGTTATACGAGGATCACGCCTGATTTGCCTCCGGCCTCCGATATGGCGACTGCTGCGGGGTCATCCCCACCATGCCGCAAGTAGTGGATGCCAGCGACGACCGGGATTTGTTCCCACGCTCTCCCAACGCTTCATGATTCATTACTGATAGTTGCAGCTGTATGGTGTGGATGGAACTCGGGATGTGACATGGAAAAATCAGAGACCCGGCAGGATGATGAATGTAAGCGTATTGATTATATCCGCGAAAAGAGGGATTATAGAGTACAGGAGATATACACGCGTGGTTTCACGGATAACCAATCGGGATTGGAAGAAAAAGGCCGCGCCGCCCTGATGGGCACAATGGTGTAATCATCGCCTAAAAGAGGGTGTCAGTATAGCATTTCAATATGGGAGTAATGATGCCACGAAGGTTTCAGTGGGCGATTGCGGTCCTTCTTATCGGAGGGACCCTTGTCATCTATCTCTACATATCGGACGGGTGGAAAGGCATGCGCCCGCTGGTTCTTCGCACCACGCAAACCGGGAAGGTCGATAAACAGGACGGCTTGTCCCTCCTTCTCAATAAGGAACGAGACGAGTACGCCCGGCAAGGGAAGAGCGGTGACATCCCATCCCTTCAGGATTCAAGTGATGACACCCTCTCTTCTGACACCGCCGGGGCCGACGATCAGCACAGGGGTCGCAGGGGCGACGCGGATCGAGCCGCTGAAGGCCCGGTCGAGGCAACGGGCTCCACGCGCATCCTGGATGTCGACCTCGCGGATATCGCCTACTATGATGAATCCCGGAAAAGTTACGTGCTTAACGAGATCGACCTGTACCATGCCCGGAAGATCCCTGGCGGCTTGGTGTCACTTCTCAAGGTGCTCAATCGAAAGGACATGCCCTCGGACTACTTTAGATGGGGAGAATATCAGGCTGCCTACGAGGAGATCGATCTTCTGCACCACGATGCCTATATCTGGCCCTTTTTCACCAATCCCGAGGCAAAGACAAACCTTTTCCTCCATCTCTTCACCCGGTACGCATCGGACAATCAGACGTGGCGGACCTACGAAAAGGACAAGGCGGACTGCTCCCAGTTCTCACAGCGGATCTACCTGTTTCTCTCCCCGGAGGAAATCCATATCCCTGACGAGGATTATTTTGCATTTCTCTTCTCCGACCCGGAAAACCGCTCGGAGCGGAAAAAGCTCTGCAACAAGATCCCCGGGGTGCTCTATACAACCATCATTCCCTATACACTCAAACGTGAAGGCACCAGTCCCCCGGAGGGTCATGCCATGATCTCCTTCGCCCCGGATGACAATCCCGACCACTGGATACTCGGTGAGCCCCAGAGTGGGGCGTTCGAGCGCTTCGGTGGAGATGTCGGCCGCATCCTGAACGAGGAGTACACCAGGCATCCGCTGCTCTGCCGTCTGGGGAATGTGACAAGCATCGAGGGGAGCGACGCCCACGAGGCAATCACGGACATTACGGAGGCATACCTCTTTCCACGCTCCACATTCTGGAACAGCCGATACGCCGTCGACGACCCACGCGGTTCATACAGTGAAAGGCCGATCCGGATTCAAGGCCCTGCCCTGGGCATCTTCGACCTCCTCACCACGTATGTAACCCGGGTGGTGAACAACCAGCCGACCGGTCGGTCGGATCTCGTGCGCTCGCTGGAGATAATCGCCTGGAATGAGGCACTCCACGATTTACAAATGAAGGATGCCGTAAACCTATCGATGGATGCCGTCATGCACGGCGTCATGGACCTCGACAAATCGGACGTGAGGATGATCCTCGACAGCATGACTGACCTCGAGCACCAGGCTGAAAAAAAACCAGGGTTCTCCCCCCAGGCAAAGGCCCTCATCAGGGAAATGGCCTACCTTTTCAGGATAAAATGCACCCCCTTCCTGTGACCATACACGCGGAGCAACCCGGCAAAATTCCATTATAATTCTCGATTCATTGGTCTTCATCTCCATTGGCGCGAATATACACCCACAGGTGATAATCCTTTTGTTAGTTCCCATCAAACACCCATGATCTTCCGATCACAACGAAGGATAAGATTTATGATGAAAAGCTCATTAGTTGGGAACTTTCATGCGTCTTTGTGAGCCGAAGGCTCATCTGCGTTTCACTTCTACATTCTACATTCTACATTCGATATTCGCAGTTTCATCAGGCTCATGAGCGTTTCATATATATAATATGTATGAATTCTCCTCTATCCGCGAGAGAGTATTATCATAAAAAGGGGGGAAAATATGAAAGAGGAACGCAGCAGGCGGATGTGCGACAGTCGAAACGAGAGTCAAAAGGCCCGGATGAGAAGAATCACCCGGGCCTTTGTTTATTTCAGATAAGCGTGGTTATGGATTTACCAATAGCCGCCGTACATACCGTACATACCGCCGTACATACCGTACAACCCGCCGTACATACCGTACAACCCACCGTACATGCCGTACATGCCGCCGTACATGCCGTACAGGCCACCGTACATCCCATACATACCGCCGTACAGGCCGCCATACATGCCACCGTACATGCCGCCGTACATACCGTACAGACCGCCGTACATGCCACCGTACATGCCACCGTACATACCGTACAGACCGCCGTACATGCCGCCGTACATGCCATACATGCCGCCGTAGAGGCTCCCCAACAAGTTGGTCGTGCTCGTGGTGCCGAAACTGGCCAATCCTGTTCCGTACATACCGTAGTATGCATCGCCATGGGTGGCCATACCGAGGCTCAGCGCAACTACCGCAATAATCACTATTCCGTACATCAAGGGTTTTTTCATTCTGACAGACCTCCATGCGCTTCCTGAAAAAGAATAACCGGAAACTAAACGCGACTACCATGTGCCATAGGCAAACCTCCTTGGACGAAAGAAAACTTTTTACCCTCTTCAAAAAATAGGGGCTCCATCGTATCCGTCGGAGATACCAATAAAGCTGGAATAATGTGCAGTCACGAGAAAGAGGAGAATGATGCCCACATGAATTGGAAAAGTAGATCAATTAAGGTATAAAAGATTGTGCTATGCAAACGATTCTTTATATATTGTACCATAAATGCAGGGATTTTTGTATTGCAGACCCGGGAATCCCTAAGATGAAACGCCCATGAGCCGGATGAAACTGCGAATATCGAATGTAGAATGTAGAATGTAGAAGTGAAACGCACATGAGCCTTCGGCGCACAAGGAAACATGAAAATGCCCCAAAGGGGATTTTCAAGTGAAACCCTCATGAGCCTTCGGCTCACAAAGAGGCATGAAAATCCTGGGGGATTTTCAGATGAAAGGCGCACACGCCGAAGTAATAAACAAACATATATCACGAATACGGAGGACAGGATATGAAACGCACCATCACCATTGTGCTTCTCGTCATGGTCATCGTTATCCAGGCCGGGACCGTCTTTGGGGGGAACGAGACGGAGAACCTCATGCAAATGGCCATCCTCCTCGATACGAGCAACAGCATGGACGGATTGATCGAACAGGCGAAGTCACAGCTATGGAAAATCGTCAATGAACTGGCCGTTGCAAAGAAAAACGGCGCGAGCCCCGATCTCCACGTGGCACTCTACGAATACGGGAATGACTCCCTTCCGGGGCGTGAAGGATACCTGAGAAGGATCGTCCCGCTGACCACCGACCTTGACAGGATCTCGGAGGAACTATTCAAGCTGACCACAAACGGCGGGAGCGAATACTGCGGGCAGGCGATTCGGTCGGCAACCAGCGGGCTCGATTGGCATGCGAGCAGCTCGGTATACAAGGTCATCTTCATCGCCGGAAACGAGCCCTTCTCCCAGGGGGTTGTCGATTATAAAGGGGCGTGCAAGGCGGCCATAGAAAAGGGGATCATCGTTAACACCATATTCTGCGGTGATTACCATGAGGGAGTGCGGACCGA
The DNA here is from genome assembly GCA_049472355.1 of bacterium. Lineage (GTDB taxonomy): Bacteria > SZUA-182 > SZUA-182 > DTGQ01 > JAFGSM01 > JBLIRM01. The sequence continues at coordinate 8,296 of JBLIRP010000100.1, forward strand.
CTGGAAGAAGGGTGCGGACCTCGCCGACGGGAAATACATGAACATCGATCAGAACGAGCAGGCCGTGCATATCGACGCCCCCCAGGATGAGGAAATCGCGCGGCTCGGAAAGGAGTTGAACACAACGTACATCGCCTACGGCGCGGCAGGCAGGGAATCCCTCGAACGGCAGGCGGCACAGGACGAAAATGCAGCAAGGCTGGGAAAGGGTTCTTTGGTACAGCGGTCCATAACAAAATCAAAAAGTCAGTACACAAACGAGGCATGGGACCTGGTGGATGCGGAGCGCTCAGGCGAGGTGGAGATCGAGAACATGAAGAAAGAGGACCTGCCCGAGGAGATGCGGAAGATGTCCGCGGAAGAAAGGAAGCACTACCTCGCGGAGACGGCGAAACGGCGTGAAGAGATCCAAAAACGGATCAACGTGCTGAACGAGGCGCGACGCACATACATCGAAAAGGAACACAAGCGAATGGCGGAGGAACATACACTCGATATGGCGGTCATCAATGCCGTCAGGGAGCAGGCCGGCCGGAAGCAATTCGATTTTGAATGAAGTCGATGAGCGCATACATGGTTTATACCTTGTGGGACGGCATAGAGGCCGGAGCTGCAATCAGATAATGACCTTAACGAGAATGGAGCCTCGCATATTGTTAATGTCGGGACCGCAATGAGAAGGGGAGCCTTAATGTTCTTAATGTATCGAACTGCGTAGAGGTTCGGTACGGTAATGGGAACAGGGGCCTTTTATATTTTAATGCAGGGACCGCAATGAGAATGAGAGCCTTTAATATTTTTTAGTAATGTCGGGACCGCAATGAGAATGAGAGCCTTTAATATTTTTGGTAATGTCGGGGGGAAGAGATGACAAGCAAAAAAGGGATCATGCCGGTGATTGCTGCATTCTGTATGGGGCTTTTCCTTGTAACGAGCGCGGGGGCGGACGGGCTCATCGTGGTGACGCCTCCCCATACCCAAGTACTGACCAGCCCCTTCCCCCTGGAGGTGACCTATCACCGCGTGGATGCGGAGATCGACGAGCAGGCGGCCACCACGCACATCGACCAGGAATTCTTCAATCCGTCCGAAAGGAGGCTGGAAGGACACTACCTCTTTCCCGTTCCCCAGGGCGCCGTGATCGAGCGGTTCAGCATGTACATCGACGGCAAGGAGGTCGAGGCCGAGCTCCTCGATGCCGATAAGGCCCGACGGATTTACGAGGATATCGTACGAAGGCAGCGCGACCCGGCACTGCTCGAATATGACGGACTGGCCCTGTTCAAGGTGCGGATATTCCCTATCGAGCCTCGATCCACCAAGCGGGTATCCATCACCTACCACGAGGTCCTGGGCAGGGATGACGGCACCATCGCGTACCGTTATCCGCTCAATACGGAAAAATTCTCCTCCGCGCCCCTCAAGGAGGTCAGGCTGAAGGTGTCGATCGATACGAAGGACACCATCAGGAATGTCTACTGCACCTCCCATGATGCCGAGATAATCAGAAAAAACGACCACCACGTGACCGTCGCCTACGAGGCGGAGCAGGTCAAGCCGGACAGGGATTTTCTCCTCTACTACTCAACCGACCGGTCGAAGATCGGGATCTCCCTTCTCACCTATCGGGAAGAAGGCAAGGAGGGCTACTTCCTGCTCAATGCCAGCCCCGGATTCACCGAAGACGAGGAGATAAGCGACAAGGACATCACCTTTGTCCTGGATGTGTCGGGAAGCATGGCAGGGGAAAAGCTCGCCCAGGCGAAAAAGGCCCTCCTGTTCTGCATCGAAAACCTGAACAAGGGTGACCGGTTCGAGGTCATCCGCTTTGCAACCGAGGCGCAGACCCTCTTCGGAGACCTCAGCCGCACGGATGAGGAGAATCGCGCAAAGGCACGCCGGTTCATTGGTGATTTGAAGGCAATCGGGGGGACCAACATACAGGATGCCCTCACCCTTGCCCTTGCACACAAGACCGAGGAAGGCAGGCCCCGCATCATCGTGTTCATCACCGACGGAAAGCCCACCATCAACGAGACGAACGAGGAGAGGCTCCTGGATATCATAAAAAAGGCGAACCCATCCCGAACCCGGATATTCACCTTCGGCATCGGATACGACCTGAACATCCACCTGCTCGACACAATAACGGAGATGACCAAGGCCTATCGGACCTACATCTCCCCGGAGGAGGATATCGAGGTCAAGGTCTCCGGTTTCTATCAGAAGGTCCAGTCACCCGTGCTCACGGACATTGACGTGAGCACCGGAAAGGATATCGCGCTGTTCACCACCTACCCCACGGAGCTTCCCGATCTCTTCAGAGGCTCATCGCTCACTTTGGTTGGAAGATACAAGGGTGAAGGCGGGAATACGCGATTAACAATAGCGGGAAAGGTCAAAAACAGGGAGAAACGATTCGAGTTCGACGTGGATTTTCCCGGAAAGGACCTCCGGTATGCGTATATCCCCGCACTCTGGGCAGCGCGGCGCATCGGCTTTCTCCTCGACCAGATTCGGCTCCACGGGGAGGACAAGGAACTGGTTGAAGAGATCACCCAACTGGCCCGGCATTACGGCATTGTAACACCCTATACCAGCTACCTGATCATAGAGGATGAACTGGACCGGGCAGCTCGAAACGAGCTTGACCGAGCCTACCAGACCCTTGGAGGGATTGCATCCGGGGACAAGGAACTCGCCGAGAGGAGCAGGGAGGGATTCCTCGACATGAAGGCGAAGTCCGGATACAAGGGGGTCAGGGCAAGCGAGGAGGTACAGGTATTGAACGATGCCTGGAACCTCGCCCAGACCAGACAGGGCGAGTCTCGCCTCTCATTCAAGGACTCGATGGGAAACACGCAGCAGCTTACCCGGCAGGTCCGAAACATCCAGGGGAGGGCATTCTACAACACAGGGAATGTCTGGGTCGATGCCCTGCTCCAGGCACAGAAGAAGAAAAAGCAGGTACGTATCCAATTCGCCTCGGAGCAATACTTCGATCTCCTCACAAAGGAACCGCAGGCAGCTCAGTTCCTTTCCCTCGGCAGGAATGTGCGGTTCACCATGAACAACCAGGTGTACGAGATATACGATTGAGAGGAGTGTCCGCCTCACCTTTGTTTAAAATTTATCGGTAGTTCAAAACTATTTACTATGAAAAATAATATATCAGTCAAGAAAACTGTTAAAAAAACAATCATTCTCTATGAAATTATTGGATTCTGCGTAGTAATAACATCATTATGGTTAAATGAAATTTTTGATTTCCCGCATTTTTTGTTCGGAGCAGTTAAAACACCGACAAATTGGATTGAAAGCATTGTAGAAACTATCTTGGTTTGTGTTTTATGTGCCTTTGTAATCTCACTATCATGGCGCTGCCTGGAGAGAATCAGGTACTTAGAAAATTTTGTCCATGTGTGCGTATTCTGTAAAAGGGTCAGGATTGACAACGAATGGATTCCTATTGACCGATATATACAGGAGCATTCAGAAACAAAAGTTTCGCATGGCCTATGTTCCGAATGTATGGAAAAACATTACGGTTTGAAAGGCGAGGACCGGGATACCAAGGTTGAGTGAGATAGCATCAGCAGTTTATGGATCACTTATGGGACAACCCCCACATGCCATAGGGAATCCCGATGCACTGAGAAGGCAAGACCTGTTGTACAGCGCTCTCAGTTTATGGAAGGACATGACATGGAGGGTATTTCCAAGGCGGTGATTCCACCCTTACACTCAAAAGATATACGAGGCTTCGACGAAAAGGAAAAGGGAGGAGATGCGGGCATTCCGGATATACGGGGCATCGGCCTGGATCTGGGCCTTTCCGGTGCCGAAGCTGTACCTCGTCCGCCCATGCACGTGATGAACCCTCCCGGAACGGTGATATCCACCGTGCTCCCTATACGGGGGATGCATTGTGCGGTCGACCACCCAATGTTGACAGGATCTTCGATTATACGATATCCTTTCTCTGCTGTGGATGCCTTTGTCCCGAAATCGATTTCCATTCTTCGGGTACCGCACGGTGGCATGAGGGTTTTTCTTGAAAATAGAATCATATTTTCATCCTTCGTGGCGCCGCCAAAGCGGCATGAGGGTTTGCTCCGTAACAATGAAGGGTTGGCGCCCCCTCTGGTAACGATTCACATTGATCGAGGCCAAAGGCGCATTAACGCATAGCAGAAGCAAGCGTTACCGGCAAGGGGGCCCGGAAGGGACACCATAGGAGTTTCGCCTGGCTCGGCCTGACAAAGTTTTGTGGCGCCCTCTTGCAGCAAGATACTGAGCAATGAAGGGATTTACAATGAAACGATGGGGATGGTCGCTTATCCGGTGTGTGCTGGGACTCGTTCTTATTATGGTCCTTCCCCGCTTCGCCCAGGCGCGGAAGAAGACCCTGCGCATCGCCTACCCGGTGGAACCCAAGACCGCCGACTGTCAGAAGACCACCGAGCACTATACCCTCCCCCTGAATGTGTTCGACCGGCTCGTGGAGGCGGTGACCGTGAGTCCC
>JBLIRP010000101.1:0-8674 GCA_049472355.1 bacterium
AGCTCCCTGGTGACAATGGTTCCTCCCGCATGAATAAATGCCATCCCATCCCCTTCCAGCCGCTGCAGGATAAAGCCCTCCCCGCCGAACAGGCCGGCCCCGATCCTCTTGGTGAATGCCACCTCGATCTCGATGCCCCGTGCCGCGCACAAAAAGGCGTCCTTCTGGCACAGGAAACTGCCGCCGAGCGCAGCCAGATCGAGGGCAATGATCTTGCCGGGATAGGGTGCACCGAAGGCGATGCGCCCCTTGCCTACACCGGTATAAAGAAATGTGGTGATGAAGAAGCTCTCCCCGGTGATCATGCGCTTGAATCCCTTGAACAGCCCGCCGCCCGTGGAGGTTTGCATCTCAATCCCCTCATCCATGTACATCATCGCACCCGCCTCCGCCCGCACCCCTTCCCCCTGGTCCAATCCGATCTCCACAATCTGCATGTCATCACCGATTATGGAGTAATCGATACATTCCGCCATACTCTCACCCCCAACCTTATTAAAAATATAACAGGTCTCCGTCCACCTGCCCGTTCAGTTTTTGCTGCAATACGTCTCCGACAACCCAGCGGCGACCAACCTGCCCGTTCAATTCCCAAGACAACAGGTCTCCGTCCATCTGCCCGTTCAAAACACGCCTGCACCGGTTACCCCTCAACCATAACACCAGCAGCGGTGCAGCGCAGAACCTATTCCTTTTTGTCAGCGGCAGGGATTCCCTTTCTCCGCCCCCCTCTTATCATTATAGCGATTATGCCCTATGAGTCCACCCACAAGACTTTGTTAGAGCGGAGCGAAGCTACTATAATACGGCGTGTCTTGAAAATATCACGTATTCATTAAATATACTATTTTCATGCTTCGTTGAGCTGCTCAAGCGGCATGACGGTTTGTTCGAAAAGGCCGGATTGAACAATTTCCTTATCACGATTCCTCCGGAAGAAAAAGGATGACCTGTGTGCCGGGAGAGGATTCATGAGATGACCCTGACCGCTGCGATAGCAATACCTCCGATCGAGGACTTCTATTTCACCCCACACCGTTTTTCAACCCTTGGGGAAAAGACTGTCCAGGGTATCCTTGCCGATGAGGGCATATCGACGGTTTTCTACAATTTCCCCCTCATGCGGAAACGGAGCACCCCCATTCCCCTCCCCCCGGAGCTACGCTACCTTGAAAGGTTCATCATCGAGAATGAGCGGGGGAGGCTCTCCTTCTTTGCCCGCTATCGCCGCTTCGGCCCCCCCATACCCGAATGTGCGGACACGGTGTGCAGGGGGCGTCCGGGGATCTGCTTCATCTCCTGCTTCGCCTATTGCTACGCACAGCAGACCATCGCACTGGCACGGCAGATCAAGCGGAAAAATTCCGCTATTATCACGGTGGTGGGAGGTGCAGGGGCGAGCGTGCATCCAACGATGTTCATCCGCAACCCGTGCATCGATTTCGTCATTGCCGGAGAGGCGGAGGTTTCACTGAGGCGGTTTATCGCAGCCCTCCAGTCGGATATACCACACTATGGCAAGGTTCCCAACCTGTACTGGAAGACCGGGTGTACGGTGCACACCCCCGGCGGCATGAAATGGAGCGCGCCTGATGACCTCGATTTCATCTGGAACGAGACCTTCCGCACAAAAGGCACACGATCCGTGTCCATGTCATTGAGTAGGGGATGCCCCAAGGGGTGCAGGTTCTGCTCCGTGGCATTATCACACGGCACTGCATTCAGGACGGTTCCCATGGAGCGGATCAAGAGGGGCCTTCTCCGCCTCGAAAACAGGGGGGAGGGGCACCGGGTGCACATCAATCTCGAAGACGATAATATCCTCATGGCACCCTCGTATCTCCTCGAGGTGCTGGAGCGGATGCGTGAATCCTTCACCGTCTTTTCCTTTTCCGCGGAAAACGGCATCGATCATACCCTTCTTACCGCCGATCTGGTGGGGAGCCTGATCAGCGCAGGCATGCGCACGTTCAATCTCTCCATCGCCTCCGCTGATCCCAACATCCTCGGCAGGCACAACCGGAGCGCCGACCTGACAGGTTATGAGCGCACCGTGGCAATCCTTACCCGAAATTCCATCCCCAGCATCACCTATTTCATCTGCGGATTCGAGGGGGACACCCCGGAGACGGTTGCACGGACCCTCGCCTATCTCACCAAAAAGGACACCCGCATCGGGATTTCCCTTTTCTATGCGGTCCCCGGGCTCGTGGGCGCCGGGCTCCCTGCCGACGTGAATTCCCTGCCCCCAAGGCTCTCTGCCGGCTCCTCCGCCTATCCCTGGACAGGCTCCCTCTCCACGCAGACCCTGGTCACCGCCTTCCGCCTGAGCCGTTTTTCCAACCTCATGAGGCACCCGGAAAAGACCGAACTGGAGCGCCGATGCATCGAGATGATATGCCGTACCGGGAAACTGCACACCATTGTGCAGGGAAAGGAGATCGTCGAGGTGCCCCATATGGACAAGGAACTCGTCCACCTCTTCTTCAGGGCATTGGAAGCCCCATGAGATCATCAGGCATTCCCTGTTATTGAGCATGTCACCAGCGCCCGCACCTCCAGGCGCGGGCGCAGCCCGTTATTCAGTGTGCAGCCATGCTCCTGCCACTGCCTCGAATTCAACGCCTATACGTTAGAGATTCTCTTTCTCGCACACATTGAAGGCCCCATTGCGGAGAAAGTAAAGGCATTGAGTTATTACGGTCTTATTTTTCATACCTCGCTTCCATGGTTGGGCGGGCTCAGCATGACAACCCGCCCCAGATTCGGCAGGGGATCATATTTTTGTATGTAGCGCAGAATAATTCCTGCTTGTCCTTGCCAAGCCATGAAGTAGAACCACATATTCAGGAGGCATTGAATACACTTGTTTAGCTAAAAACAATAGTGAGGATATGAAAAAAAAATCTCATTAAGGCTGTAATTCTCATGCTATAACCCGGCATCACCTGCCTTGTGGACGCAATCGGAAAGAGCTACGCAATTCACGACCAGCTCCACAATGTCAGCGTCGATGCGCTTGTTGGGCCTTTGATCCAGCCACAGGAAGTGCCTCAGCATGCAGTTTCAAGCCTAGTGCACCTAAGACCTTAAGGATCGTGTCGAAACCTGGGCTACGTTCCCCAGACAGTGCCTTGTATAGGCTTTCGCGGGATAGACCCGCATCCCGCGCCACCTGTGACATTCCCTTGGCCCGGGCGATATCGCCCAGAGCTTTGGCAATGAAAGCAGCATCTCCATTTGCTTCCTCTATGCACGCTTCAAGATAAGCAGCCATTTCCTCTGGGGTACGAAGATGCTCGGAGACATCGTATCGGGTAGTGATTGTTTTTCCCATGATACACTCCTATAAATTTTTTGCCAGGTGTAGGGCGGTTTTGATATCCTTGGTCTGGGCATGTTTAGCACCACCAGCCAGCAAAATTATCACCGCCTGCCCGCACTGTTTGTAATAAACCCTATAGCCGGGTCCGTAATCGATCCGCAGCTCTGAAACGCCTTCACCTACTGGCCTAACATCCCCAGGATTTCCTGCCGCTAATCGTTCAATCCTAACCAGAATACGTGCACGGGCACGTATGTCATCCAAACCATCAAGCCATTTAGCAAAGATTTCAGTCTTGCGAATTTCAGGCATGATTTAATTGTAGCCTGATGGCTACATTTTGTCAACAAATATTCTGCAATACCATGGAAGAAGCCCAACGTCACGCTCAGCCGCCTCACGCCCACTTCAAAGCCGGGCTCGCATTTTCACGGCGGCGGGCAGCAAGGTCAGGGAGCACGAGTTATATCTTAATTTCAGGTACTTATTCGTAATGTGTCCACATACGAATAATTTTAACTATTTTTTTTTCTTCGATAACTTGATATACGATCCGATGTTGAATATTAATACGGCGTGAATAGGCTCCAATAAGGTCACCAATTAATTTCTTATAGGGCGGAGGTTGCTGAAAAGGATCTTTGCATAATATATCTAATAGCTCATCTGCTTTGGGACGGAGTCCGGAGGAAGCGATCTTTTTTGCATCTCTTTGGGCTTGTTTTGTAAATAACAGTTCCCAATTCACCAATCAATTTCCTTGGAACATTTTTCAATAGGAGTGTTCATCCCTTCTTTAATTGACTCTCTCATTCCAGGAATTGATAGAAGATATAATGTCTCCTGGATTGACTGCCAGTCTTCACTAGAGATAAGAATTGCATTTGACCTTTTGCCCGTAATCTGAATAGGTTCATGGGAAGAGGCAGCTTCATCCAGTAATTTGTATAGCATTGCTCTTGCTTGGGTTGCTGTCAATGTCTTCATAATTATCACCTCTTACTTGATGATACGCCATAGCGTACGTTTTGTCAATTTTTAAAAATATAACCATTGATTATCAGAAACTTTTGACCTGATAAGGCCTAGTTTTTGTCATTATCAGATCAATTTGACCTGATAATTAATTATCAAGAAATTGTGATCAAGATTTTGTCAAAACCGCAAAGAACTGTCTAATTTTCAATAACATAAAAAAGGAAGCCAAAAAGCAAACACCAATCAAAATAATTGACTGTATCGACTTCTGCGCAGCCGGAATGTCGTAATAAGTGACACGAGGGCTCGGTCGATAGTGGCCTGAAGCCCGCTGTCAACAATGAGCGGCGGGTCCGAAGGGAGTGGATACGGTACAAAGGCATTGCAGGACTCATCGCCCGCATTGGAGATGAGGACATATTCCCCTGTCTTTCTCTGGTTCACGTTCGAATTCCCCTGTTAAAAAAATTTTAATAAGCGTCATGCTTATTAAAATTTATACCCTTTTCCTTTAATAGGCAACCATGATCTTTTTGTGCAGAGGCTTCCAGCTCTGCTAAAGGTACTTCGATATGATGGTTAAACCCGGTCACGCCAAAATCAGAGCATTACCCAAAGGAGAAGAGAATGGTTTTTATATGCTTTTCAGGTCCTCCACGATGATGCGGGTTCCTATATACGTCATCGCCATGGGGGGGAGCCGGGGGGGGAACAGGGGATGGCGGCCAATAATACGCGAGCACATATTACAAAGGCTTCAGGGGGAAGGATGGACGGGATGCAGCACCGACTCACCCGTTCAGGAGGTTGTCGATCCTGAAGGCCCGTTTTCGCTCCCTTCGGCTGACTCCCTGCAGGTATCTGATGATATCCTCGGGCAGGGCGCCGATGAAGCGGATGTGGGTGGTGCTGAAAAAGTACTTTATCCCTTCGATCTTCTGAATATTGTACGGATCATCCACCAGTATCTCCAGCTTCCCATTGCTCACGCGCAAGGGAGACCACAGGTTCTGCATGAAGTATTCGGGGCAGAGCCCGTTGAGAAGCCTTTTGTCGATGTAGAACTTCGGATCAAAATCAATAAAGGGGCAGTTATAGAAGTGGGTGAGGGAATCCAGGATGTCCTTCTTGCTGATGTTGTAATCCCTTCTGAGAAGGGAAATGATACCGTCGCCGCTCCTCCTTGATTCCATGATCACATCGTTGAGTTCCTGTTCGGTAATGAGGCTGTGATCAACGAGATAGCTGAATTTCGTGGGCGCCTTCCTCTGCCGGGTGGTCTGATTATAGAAGGCGATGCCCAGGGTGTTGGCGATCTCGTTCACCGAGTTGACCTCGTGGGGCTCAAAATGTCCCCCGCTCTTCTTGTTGATGAGCTGTATGACCCCCAGCACCGCGCCCTGAAACTGGATCGGCGACGCAAGCACCTGGTGGGTCAGAAACCCGCTCTGCTGATCATACGCCTGATTGAAGACGAGTTCCGGATCAATTCCGTTCAACTCCTCTCGATTGTATGCATCCTCAATAATGACGGGGCTCTTGCTGAAGGCGACAAACCCGGCGATGCTGTTCTTATCGATCTTCACCCTGATCTCCCCGATCTCGTTCCCCACCTTGTATTTGGAAAAGAGCTCATTCGTCGCCGGATCGATCGCGTAGAGGGTCATCTTGTCGGCATCGAACAGATCCAGTATCTGGCCGTGGAGATGGATGAAGATCTCGTCCAGATTCTTTGCGGCATGGATGGAGTTGGTAATCTTGAGGAGTTTTTCCTTATAGTGGAGTTCTTCCTTTAATGCTATCAGATCTTGTTCTTCTTCTTTTAGCATAGGCATGATCGATTTTCACCCTGTCCTTTGATGTAAATGGACGTTGCCTTCTTCATTGATCTATTTTAATGTTCGGCATTTTTGCTCGAAAAATTAGATTTTTATCGGAATTTTTTTTACCGAGCGGGATAATGTTTGAAAAAACAATCGCGTTGAGGAACCAATTCCCCTTCATACCGTGAGGAGTTCAATGGAAAAGGGGGAGGGACAAGAGGGGTGCGTGCGGATGCACGGGGTGATAGCGGCGTTCTCCGATTGCAGACGGGAATTACCGGAGCAGTTCGACCATCTCGCGGACCGCCCTCTCCAGCCCTACCAGTGCAGCCCTGGCCACGATATTGTGACCGATATTCAATTCCTCGATCTCCCTGATCTCCACGATCTTGCCAACATTGCGATAGGTGAGGTCGTGGCCGGCGTGTACCCGCATCTTGAGCTTCGCGGCAAGCTTCGCCGCATCCCGTATCCGTTCCCACTCCCTGATCCGGTCACCCTCATCAACGGCGGCCGCAAAGATGCCGGTATGGATCTCGATGCAGTCCGCACCTGCCCTGTGCGACGCCTTTACCTGGACGGGATCGGGATCGATGAACAGGCTGACCTTAATCCCTGCCCCTTTGAGCGCCACGATGGCCTCGGCAATCCCCTGCTCCTGGGATGCCACGTCCAATCCACCCTGGGTGGTCACCTCGTCCGGATGTTCGGGAACCAGGGTGACCGTGTCCGGTTTGATCTCCAGGGCAATGGAGATCATTTCACCCGTTGCAGCCATCTCCAGATTGAGGCTCGTATGCACCACCTGTCTCAGGAGCCGCACGTCCCGGTCCTGAATATGCCGCCTGTCCTGTCTCAGGTGCACGGTGATTCCCTCGGCCCCTGCCAGTTCAGCGATCACCGCAGCGGCAATGGGATCGGGCTCGGCCGCCTTTCGCGCCTGCCTGATATTTGCTATGTGGTCGATATTCACACCGAGTCTTGGCATCGTCATCCTCTTAATAATATGATTTTTATACGGTCATACACCATGTAACGTATCCATATATACCATGTTGCCTTTTGAGATACAATATGTTATCCATTCAGATTCCCCATGTTTCCCGTTCAGGGATGGATGGCGTACTCACCTCACGGAAAATCCCCCGGGGTCATGATCGCATCGGCGATACGGGCCACGCGCTTCATTGGTGCGCAGTCATGGACCCGAACGATGTGGACCCCCCTGGCAATGGCAATGGCCACGGCCGCAGCCGTGCCCTCGATCCGCTCCTGCACAGGTAGATCGAGGACCTTCCCGATAAAGGACTTTCGGGAGGGACCGATGAGCAGGGGGCAACCCAGTGCATGGAACTCATCGAGTCTGTTGATCAGTTCCAGGTTGTGCCGGACGGTCTTTCCAAACCCTATCCCCACATCCACCATCACCTGGTCCCTCCGCAGTCCGGCCTCTTCCGCGCAGTGCACCCCGTCGTCGAGATATGCCTTGATCTCTCCGACCAGGTCGTCATAGGTCGGGTTTTGCTGCATGTCCTTGGGGGTGCCCTTGATGTGCATGATCACCACCGGGGCCTTATATCGGGCCGCCAGCTCGGCCATGGCGGGATCGAATCGAAGTCCGCTGATGTCATTGATGATGTGGGCGCCCCGATCGAGGGCCTCCCGGGCGACCTGCGCCTTGTAAGTGTCAATGGAAATGGGCACGGAAAGGTCCCCGGCGAGTTTCTCGATAATGGGCGCCACCCTCCTGATCTCTTCCTCAAGGGAAATGGATTCGGCGCCGGGCCTGGTGGACTCCCCGCCTATATCGATGATATCCGCGCCCTCCTCGGCCATCCGCACTGCATGCTCAACTGCCCGTGCATGGTCGAAAAAGAGACTGCCGTCGGAAAAGGAATCAGGGGTGACATTCAGGATCCCCATGATCAGGGTCCGCTGCCCCAATTCAAGGTCCCTGTCGTGAAGGTGCAGGGTAAAGGAAGGACGGCCTTTGTGTGGCGCAGCGGCGTGTGTCATCCCCTGTTAAGCGGCCTTCGGGCTGGGCTGGGTGGCACTGAGGATGGTGTCGATTTCCGGGCCATCCAGTACCTCGCGCTCCAGGAGTTTTTCGGCAAGCCTTTTGAGCTTGGCCTTGTTTTTCGTCAGGATATCCCGCGCCCGCCTGTAGTTATCGGTCACGATGCGCTTCACTTCCTCGTCGATGAGGACCGCGGTCGCCTCGCTGTAGTCCTTGTGCTGGGCGAATTCCCTGCCCAGGAAGATCTGCTCCTCCTTCTTGCCGAAGGTCAGGGGGCCCATGCTTTCGCTCATCCCCCATTCGCACACCATCTTACGGGCGAGGTCGGTGGCCCGCTCGATATCATGGCCTGCCCCGGTGCTCAATGTCTTGAGCACCATCTCCTCGGCCGCCCTGCCGCCCATGAGGATGGCAATGGTATCCATCAGGTATTCCTTCGAGTAGGTGTGACGCTCGTCGATGGGGAGCTGCTGGGTAAGCCCCATGGCCCTTCCCCGGGGGATGATGGTCACCTTGTGAATCGGGTCCGTT
>JBLIRP010000102.1:0-12349 GCA_049472355.1 bacterium
GACCGCGATGGTCCTTCCCGCCTTGCGCACGATCGCGTCCGGGTCCAGGTCCAGGTACGGCTTGTGCCGCACCGCCATGATCACCGCATCCACTCCCTTCAGTGCCTCGTCCAGGTCGGGGCTCATCCGGAGCTGCTTGAGCTTCTCCTGCCCCCTGAAGAAGCGCGCCTTGCTGTGGCCGGGGGCGGGAAAGGTGTCCTGGGCCTCGAATTCCCACCAGTGGTCCACGTAGGGGTCGTGCACCCGGATCTCGGCACCCATCTCGGTGAGCCTGCGCACCATCACCTCCGAGCCGCTGTACCGGGTGTCTCCCACGTCCTCCCGGTAGGAGGCCCCCAGCACCAGTATCTCCGCTGCGGCGATGGGACGGTCCATGTTCCGGAGGGCGTCCCTGGTGATCTGGCCCACGTGGAGCGCCCTGGTGTCGTTCACGTCGATGGCCGCGGGGGTGAAGCTGAAGATGCTGTCCTCCCAGCCCAGGATGTGCCGGTAGGCCCACAGGCCCAGGCCCCCGTCCTTGGGCAGGCAGTACCCGCCGATCCCCGGGCCGGGGAAGATCATGTTGCTGTGGGTGGGCCGCACCTTGATGGCCTTGATCACCTTGACCAGGTCCACGCCGTTGCGCTCGGCAAAGAGGCTCCACTCGTTCATGAACGCGAGGATGGTGGCGCGGTAGCTGTTTTCCACGATCTTTGCGGTCTCCGACTCGATGGGCCGGTCCATGACGGTGAGGGGATACTCCCTGGTGTTGAGCACCTCGTTGAGGAACCGCACCACGTGCTGTTTCGCCTCCTCGTTGATCCCGCTGCACACCCGCCAGAAGTCCCTGATGCTCTTTACGTAGTCCCTTCCGGGCATGACCCGCTCGTAGCTGTGGGCAAGCAGGGGATCGGTGGTGATCCCGCGCTGCCTGAACACCTTCTTCATGATGGGGTAGGCGATCTGCTCGGTGGTGCCGGGGGCCACCGTGGTCTCGATGATCACCAGGGCCTTTGCCGGGATGTGCTCGGCGATGATCTCCAGGGACTGCTCCAGGGCCGCCATGTCCGTCTCCCCCTGCCGCACGTCCCCCAGGGCCTCCTTCACGAAGTCGCACTGCACATCCACGATCACCACGTCCGCAAGGTTCAGGGCGTCGTAGGTGAAGGTGGCGGTGAAGGTCTGCTTCTTTTTGACGCACCGGTGGATCATGGGCGCCACCTCCGGGTCCTCCGCCTTGACCGGGGAGACGCCCCGGTTGATCAACGGGATCTTCCAGTAGCTGCGGGCGCTGGGCCGCTGCATCCCGATGACGAACTTGGAGGGCTCCCCCTTCTCGTTCACGGTGTCCGCCACGATAGCGGCCATCACCGCCCCGACAAACCCGACCCCCATGACCACCACGATCTCCCTTCCCTTTTTCCGGTGATCGGCGACAAGGTCCTGGAGACGGGCGAATTCCTTTCGATAATCATTTTCCTGGGGCAGGGGAAAGCGTTCTCCCTCCGGGCTTGTGGAGTATTGTTCTGCCATGGCGGTTTCCTCCTGGTAAAAAAGGTGGGAATGTTCTAATCGTAGGCTGTAGATAATGTCAATAGGCTATAAATAATGTCAAAATATATCAAAAAATTTACTTAAGGTCAAGCAACTTAGGCAAAATGGTGTCACATGGACAAAATGGGGTCAGGTCTTGAAATGACAGTTTTTGGGAGCATCCCCCGTACCCGCCGCGGAATATGAGATATGTTGCTGATATTAAGAGCATAGGTTTTGTTTTCGGAACAAACGCTCATGCCGCTTTAGCGGCGCCACGAAGGATGAAAATATAATTTTCAATAGGATATGTGATATTTTCGGAACAAACGCTCATGCCAATTTATGGCACCACGAAGCATGAAAATATGATTCTATTTTCGAGAAAAAAACTGACAATTCAAGACCTGACCCCAAATCACGAGATTGACAAATTCCTGTTATCTTGGGTAGAATAGGACAGAATTTCAATGAAACGAAAATACAAGGAGTTGCTATGAAAAGGGCATTGGTCACCGGCATTACCGGCCAGGACGGGGCATACCTTGCGGAATTCCTGTTGAAGAAGGGATACGAGGTGCACGGCATCAAGCGCCGGGCCTCCCTCTTCAACACCCAGCGGGTGGATCACCTGTACCGCGATCCCCACGAAAAGGGGGTCGCCTTTTTCATGCACTACGGCGATCTCACCGATTCCACCAACCTGATCAGGATCATCCAGGAGGTCAAGCCCGATGAGATCTACAACCTGGGCGCACAGAGCCACGTCATGGTGTCCTTCGAGACGCCGGAATACACTGCAAATTCGGATGCCATGGGGACCCTCCGCCTGCTGGAGGCGCTGCGCATCCTGAACATGACCGATACGGTCCGATTCTACCAGGCATCCACCAGCGAGCTGTACGGCCTGGTGCAGGAGACCCCCCAGACGGAGAAGACCCCCTTCTATCCCCGTAGCCCCTACGGGGTGGCAAAGCTCTATGCCTACTGGATCACGGTGAACTACCGGGAGGCATACCACATCTTTGCGTGTAACGGCATCCTGTTCAACCACGAGTCCCCGTTGCGTGGCGAGACCTTTCTCACCCGCAAAATCACCAGGGGGGTCGCCCGGATAAAACTCGGCCTTCAGGACCGGCTTTTCCTGGGGAACCTCGACGCCCGCCGTGATTGGGGGTATGCACCGGATTATGTCCGGGCCATGTGGCTTATCCTGCAGCAGGATGAGCCTGACGATTACGTCATCGCCACCGGGGAGAACCATTCCGTGCGGGAATTCGTGGAAAAGGCCTTTGCCGAGGTGGGTATGGAGATCGCCTGGGAGGGCCAGGGGATCGACGAGAAGGGAATCGATCCGGAAAACGGCGTGGCGCGGGTTGAGGTGGACCCCCGGTATTTCAGGCCCACGGAGGTGGAATGCCTGCTGGGGGACGCCACCAAGGCACGGGAGAAGCTGGGCTGGAAACCGGAGACCGGGTTCGAGGACCTGATTCGCCTCATGATCACGGAGGACCTGAAGGAGGCGGAGAGGGACCACCTGTGCCATGAGGCCGGTTTCAGGGTGTACAATTACCATGAATGAGGGGAAATCCTGATGCGCCGTGCCCTTGTGACGGTTCTTATCCTTACCAATATCCTCCTGCTGATCGGCGTCATCTGGCTCCATGCATTGGTGGGCGAGAAGGGAAAGGACATCGCGCGGCTCCAGGAGCAGGTGGCATACCTCGCCGGGCACCTTCCCGCAGGGGAAGGCATGGAGCGGGTATCGGCATCGGAGGAACGGATACGCTCCCTCATCGGGGACCTCGGCGGCAAAAATCTCATCACCCAGTACCAGGCGGGATTGCAGCTCAAGAAGATCGGCCCGCCCGCGGTGCCGTATCTGATGGAGGCGTTGAAGGGGAGCGAGGGGAGGGACACCAGGCCCCTTCTTCTGCTGTTGCAGGGCATGGGTGATGCGGACCTGACCCCTGATCTCATGGATATATACCGGTCCTCACAGGATGAGGTGAGCAGGGTGGGGATCATCACCATACTCGGGAAGTGGGGGGACTACCGGGCAGAGGGCATCATCCGCGCGGCGGCGCAGGAGCAAGACTGGCGGCTCAGGACCGCTGCGGCCCAGGCATTGGGCAATTTCGAGGGGGACCAGGCAGCGGCGTCGGCCCTTATTCCGCTTCTTTCAGACAAGAACCGTTACGTGCGCTCCACCGCCCAGAATGCACTCCGGAGCCTTGCCGTGGGTGAGGACGGCATCGACCTCTTCACCGGCCTGCTGAAACAGGGGGATGCGGATATGCGGTACCTGCTCGTGCGGCACCTGTCCAAGGTGGGGGCAAAGGAGGCCCGCCCCGTGCTGGAAGCGGCTGCCAAGGATACGAACGAGGCCGTGCGCAAGGCCGCCCTGGAGGCCCTTGCCTCCGGGCAACAGTGAGGCCCTTCTTCCGATCTCATGGCAAGATATGTGATCCCCGTCGCTGAAATGACCGAAAAAAATAAAAAGGAGATCTCTCGAAGCGTGCCTTAAAAGGGTGGCTTGGGGTCAGGTCTTGGATTGACAGTCTTTGTCTCCGAAAATAAAATCATATGTTCATGCTTCATGGCGCTGCAAAGTGGCATGAGCATTTGTCTCGGACACGGGGCCGATTATTCGCCTTTATGGATTAAGGATGGTTTCTGCCGTCAATTTTTAAGAGAAATGGGGGAGGAATTATGAGCATTAATAAAAGACATGCCTTTCTTGTAGTCATCGTCGTCATCACGTTCGTCTTTTTGGCCTTCACGTCAAAGGTTATGGCCCAGGGGTTGTCGGGGATGCGTTGGAATGGATGGGGAGCGCGCGTCGGTCTGAGCGATGACCCCGATCAGGTATATGGCGGCGTGCATCTCAACATGGGAGAGTTTGCACGGGATGTACGCCTCAGGCCGAGCATGGAGCTTGGATTGGGTGATGACGTGACGGTCCTGCAAATACTGGCCGAGGTGCACTATGTCTTTTCGAGGGTCCGGCCCTGGACACCCTATCTGGGCGGCGGACTGGGACTGACCTATGTCAATTTCGATGACGATCATCCCGGAGATGACAGCGATACGGAGGTTTCCCTGAGCCCTATCTTCGGGATCGAGACCGGGTTGAATCGAGGCAAAAGGCTTTTCTTCGAGCTTAAATTCGGTCTCGGTGATGATGATCCCGACATCAAGATAGGGGTGGGAATAAGCTGGAAGTAGGATTATGGGGTCAGGTCTTGAATTGACAGGTTTTGTTCCGAAAATATCCCGTATTCACTTGAAAATATAGCATTTTTATAATTCGTGGCGCCACGAATCGGCATGAGGGTTTGTTGCAAGAAACTGATATTTCAAGACCTGACCCCATCTTTGCCATCTTTGTTTTTGCCTGGGTATTGATTCCTGTGACGCGTTGTAGTATATTTTTCCATAGCAATCATTCCTCTTGGATTCTCCATCTTTGCTCAAATAATCCTTATGGCGTGCATCGCAGGCACTCTTTCGGCCTGCGGGCAGGAACAAATCACTGGTAGTATCCGGGATACTACATCTTCGCTTTACCATCACCTTATAATTTAGTCTCTGCGGGTTTAATTTCCCGCCAATACGCCGCTGCTTGCGTCGGGGCAATTTATTGGATCAGCGCCGTCGTTTTCCCTTCTCTGTTTTTATAATTCAGCCGGTTATAGGAAAGCTGTTAACCAGACTTTCATCCTTCATCGTGATCGAAAGATCATGGGTATTCATATGAGAGCAGTCAACTAATCATGTGTTTTCAAAACCCTCATGCCTCGTTGTGATGGAACAATCATGGGTGTTTATCACGGGATAACAGGTTATCGCGGATGATCTCCTGTCTCTACAGCGGGACCTTGCTGGGTATTGACGCCCATCCGGTGGAGGTGCAGGTGGACCTTGCCCGAGGGCTACCGCTCTTCAACACGGTAGGGCTTCCCGATGCCGCGGTCAGGGAGAGCAGGGACCGGGTCAAGGCCGCCCTCACCAACTCCGGTTTCACCTTCCCCCTGAGCAGGATCACCATCAATCTGGCCCCTGCGGACATCAGAAAGGAGGGAACCGCCTTCGACCTTCCCATCTCCCTGGGGATACTTGCAGCCCAGGGGCTCATTCCCCAGGACACCCTCAACCGCTATATGATCGTGGGGGAGCTCTCCCTTGACGGCAGGATCTGCCCGGTGCGGGGCGCCCTTTCCCTGGCCATGACCGCGCGGGACCTGGACAAGGGGCTGCTGCTTCCCTCGGTGAACCGCAATGAGGCGGCCATCGTGGAGGAGACCGCGGTGTTTCCGGCGGAAAGCCTCCCCCAGGTGGTGGGCTTTCTGAACGGGGAGATCGACATCCCCCGGCACCGGGTGGATATGGAGGGCCTCTGGGATACGGGGGGAGATGATTTGCTCGATTTCGCTGACGTGAAGGGGCAGGAATACGCAAAGCGGGCACTGGAGGTGGCGGCCGCCGGATTTCATAATCTCCTGATGCTTGGTCCGCCGGGGTCCGGAAAGACCATGCTGGCAAAACGCATTCCCTCCATACTGCCGCCCCTCGGCCTGGAGGAGGCCATCGTCACCACCAGGGTCCACAGTTGCGCCGGCCTGATCCCACCGCAACATGCCCTGATCGTGGAGCGTCCCTTCCGCTCCCCCCACCACACCATCACCCGTGCCGGGATGATCGGCGGGGGAGGGGTGCCGAGGCCGGGGGAGGTGTCCCTGGCCCACAACGGCGTCCTGTTCCTGGACGAGATGCCCGAGTTCAGGAGGGACATCCTGGAGTTGCTCCGGCAGCCCCTGGAGGACGGCAGGGTGGCCATTGCCCGCGCCTCCATGACCCTGTGTTTTCCCGCCCGGTTTATGCTGGTGGGGGCCATGAATCCCTGCCCGTGCGGCTACTACTCCCATCCGCAGAAGGAGTGCCGGTGCAGCCCGCTGCAGATACGAAACTACCTGGGCCGCATCTCCGGCCCCCTGCTTGACCGCATCGACCTGCACGTGGAGGTGCCGCCCATTTCCTACCGGGAGATGAGCGAGGAGCGCACCGGGGAGCCCTCATCGATGATCCGGGAGCGGGTGATTGCGGGCAGGGAGCGGCAGCGGGAGCGGTACAAGGGGACTCATGTCCTGTGCAATGCACAGCTCGGGTCCAAGGGGATCAAGGAGTTTTGCCGCCTGGGCAGGGAATCGAAGCAGCTTCTCCAGGGGGCCATTGCCCGCCTGGGGCTGAGCGCAAGGGCCTACGACCGGATCATCAAGGTGGCGAGGACCATCGCCGACCTTGCGGGAGCGGTGAGGATCGGTCCGGAGCACGTTGCGGAGGCCATCCAGTACCGGAGCCTGGACCGGGATTTCTGGGGGGAACCGTGACGCATGAAGCACGACGTATGGGCCATATTGGAGTACTGCAGACATTCAGACATAACGGGGGCGTGCCTGGAAGGAGAAACATTTCCGGATAATGGAAACGTGTCCGGAAGGAGACACATACCCGGATATCGGAGATATGTCTTGACGCCGATGGCGAGGGATATAGGCGGCATAATCACGGGAATCCATTCCATGAACACTTAAGAAGGCACCATGAGAAAGGGGGTGAGTGAGCGCCCATGGAGCATGGTTAGAGATTATATCGCAGGTATCCTGCCTGCATACCCCCTGTGATATGGGTTCGGGATGTTTGCGCATGGAACAGGGGATCAAGGAATCTTCGAGACGAAAGGTGGGCCTCCCGATGCCGTTTAGGCTGCAATCATGTAACTTTAGGTATCATAAGGAGGTTGCCATGTATCGTGGCAAAGGCATGAAGGGCGTAGTATCGGTGTTCTGTTGTACGGTGGCAGTGTGTATGGTTGTATCCCTCATCACGGTGATGCCCCGCGCAGCATATGCTCGGTCTGGTGAAAAGGTGGCTGCTCAGGAAATGATCAACATCAATACGGCGACGCAGGATGAGCTTCTCCTGTTGAAGAGGGTTGGACCCAGTCTGGCGGATCGCATCATCGCCTACCGGGAAGCGCATGGTCTGTTTCAAAAGACCGAGGATATCCTGAATGTGAAAGGACTCGGGGAGAAGTTCTGGGAGGCGAACAAGGATCGGATCACGGTCGGGAAATTCAGGGCGAAAGTGGAATGAGCCGCAGCGAGGGCCCAGTCTTTTTTCATGTATGACATGACATCCACGCACGACTTCAATCATCAGATGATTGGATCATTTGAATCGACGATACGAAGAAGGCCGCGGCGCCGGGAGACCTGCCTCATCGTCTCTTGAATCGCAGAGAATGACTCATAGGGGTTCACTCTGCCGCATCCCTGACTGCGTGAACAAGGCTTTCTGTTTTCAATCCAAAGGGTTCGGAGAGTAAATCGAAATGGGTATCGGCATGCACGATCGTGTAATTCAGAAAAAGATTCTTGGATTACCATTGCCGTTTCTGAATTGTTTTGTTTTGAGGTATATGCGATGCCATGCAGACCGCATCCCTCAGGGCATCTTGAGAAAATTCCTTTGATACCCCGCTGCGTGCGGTGGGATCGTTAATTCCCTTTAAGAAATAATGAGTTAAGAATCAATCCCATGAAACATCACTGTCCGTATCGGCAGGGATGATGAAATTTATCTCGTAACATTGGGCCTGAGAAGACGAATTAAACTATAGGCATGATAATCCCTTTTCCCTTGGCAAAAGGGGTGACGATACGGTACAAACAAACCATCAATCCGTGGAGAATCATCGATATGCATCAAATGATTGCTGAATTGAAGGCATTAAGGACCGGGTCCACGTCAAAAAGCTTGCAGGGGAAAAGACTCGAAGCGCCGGCAATAATTGAGGGAATGCCTGAAGCGGTGATAATTTTTGATCTGGATGGGAAGATACTCCAGGTGAATGGCGAGTTTGAAAGAGGCACGGGGTGGAAAAGGGAGGAAGCGGTGGGGAAATCACCCCTGGATCTCGGCATCATGTCCAAGGAAGAAGAGCAGAGGGTGGTGAAGGAGATAATACCGAAATTGGAAAGGGACGGCCTGGCCCGGGATGTAGCATTGACTGCAATCCGCAAGGATGGGTCGAAATTTCCTATCCTGATGAACTGGATTTTGGTTAAGGATGATTTTGACACGCCGAGCGCCATTATTTCGGTGGCTCGGGACATGACCGAGCAAAAACGTACAGAGGAGGCACTAAGGGCATCCGAACAGAGATTCAGGGCCATTTTCGATGGTATGGCGGATGGAATACTTTTGGCGGATGTGAAAAATAAAAGGTTTAATAGTGGTAACACTATGATTTGTCGGATGCTCGGCTATGACCTGAAGGAAATTGAAAAATTGGAGGTCACCGACATCCATCTGAAAGAGGACCTTTCGTATGTTCTGGAGCAATTTGATCGCCAAATGAAGGGGGATAATACGCTTGCCAAGGATGTCCCGGTGAAAAGAAAGGACGGGAGCGTTTTTTATGCCGATATCAACTCGGCGCCCATATTATTGGACGGTAAAACGTATCTGATGGGCGCCTTCAGGGACATTACCGAGCGCAAGATCATGGAAGACGAGCTGCGGGAAACATATCGGCATCTGCGGGAATTACAGGATCAACTTGTACAGTCCGAAAAGATGGGTGCCATCGGCAAACTGGCAAGCGGCATTGCCCATGAATTACGAAATCCCCTGACCATAATAAACCAGAGTATCTATTGCCTGGAAAATAAACTATCCTCTCAGCAAACCGACACATCCCGGATTCTGGACATGATGAAGGAGAGCATACGAAGGGCGGATAACATTGTGCAGTCACTTCTGGATTTTTCGAGGATGACCAGTCTCGTTTTGGAGCCCGAGGACATTAATACTATTCTTGAGGAATCCTACCAGTTGGCGAAATATGGATTGAGCTGTGAACAACACATTGAGCTGATCAAGGAAACGCAACGGGATATGGCAAAGGTCCTGGTTGACGCAAATAGGATAAAGCAGGTTTTCATCAATATCTTCTCAAATGCCATTCAGGCGATGCCTGAAGGGGGAAGGATCACTATCCGCACCTATGAGACGCACTTAGAGGAAATAATGAATGGTGTGGGCAGAAGAAGCGGGGATCATTTCAGACTGGGGGAAAAGGCGGTGGTCGTTGAAATCGAAGACACCGGCGTGGGAATCTCTGAAGAAAACCTTAAAAAGATCTTTGATCCCTTTTTTACCACCAAAGGGCCTGGTGAGGGTGTCGGCCTGGGGTTGTCGATAATCCGTAACTTGATCGGCATGCACAAGGGCCTGATAGATCTGAAGAGCCAGAAGGGTAAAGGAACGAGCGTGACTATTACCTTGAAGGCGGCGGACGAAACAGACCCAGAAAAGGAATAGTGTCCGCCAACGACCTGCCTGCTGAACCAACCGAGGTAGTGTTCGAGGATTACTGGAATTCGACCGGTGGTTTTTTTATGTACATGACCATCCGGATGACGTTTCCCTTGTCGGGTACGTATTTTATCTCCACCTCGTCCATCAGGTTCTGGATCAGGAACAGACCCCATCCCCTGGTGCGTTTCTGCCCGTTTATCTTTTCCTTGATATCGGGCTCGGAGGAGATGTCGTACCGTTCCCCTCCATTGTCCCATACCTCGATGATCATGGCCTCTTCGCTGGGGGTCATGTTGATTACCACGTGAACGTTCTGGTTCAATTTGTTGCCGTGCTCGATGGCGTTCAGGCACGCCTCGGTTACTGCTGTCTTGAGGTCGTCGATCTTGGCGGGGAAAAATTTCATATCCTTGGCGATTGACACGGCGCACCCTGCAGCGATCTTCTCAAATCCCAGTTTGCTCGGTATATGTAATTCAATCGGTTCCTTGAGCTTGATCATGGCCTCTTTTTCTCCATATCACGATCGTGGGGTATCCCCTTTTTCCTTCGGCTTTACTCTGCGCTGCACCTGCATGCTCCATACTTTCATTATTCTTTTCGGCACATGGAGGGAATTTCCCTTGTATTCCCTCTGAGTGATTTTTTTCCAAAGATCGCGGGATTAAACGCGATCCGCTGGAAAGCCCCTGGAGGATAATGAACAGGCTGCCGAAAAATGCCGATAGTGTTGGTGACCGGCATTTTAATAGTTACAAGCAATTCAGGTCCTTATACCTCGTTTGCGCGGGGGGGGGCAAGGGCGTGCCGGGCGCACGCTCATCCACCTTTTTCGTAAACCAAGTGAACCGACAGGGATTCGTGAACCGTGGCAATAGATGACAAGGAAAGACCCGGGTGGGCGCCCGATTTCAATAAATACCTCTTCCAGACGTCTCCTGCCTTCTTCATGTCCATCAGTGCCCAGGGAAAGACCATGTTCATGAGCGAGGAGATGCTCCAGTTGCTCGGCTACAACCTGGAGGAGGTGGTGGGCAAGGATTATGTGAATACCTTTGTCCCGGAGGACCACAGGGAACGGCTTAACGAGATCTTTGATAAGCTGGGGAGATCACGCAGCCAGGTGTTCGATGAAAATATCCTGATCACCAAGGACGGGCGTGAGCTGCTGGTGAAATGGCAGTGGTGGTCGGTCTTCAGCAAGAAGAGCGAATTCGATTTCTATTTCGGGGTGGGAAGCGACATCACGGGATTTATTCGATCGGAAGCGGTGGCGCGAGGCCACGACACCCCCTTCCCGATGCTCGCCGAGAATGCGATGGACATCGTCTGGACGGTGGACATCGACCTGCGCTTTACCTATATCAGTCATTCCATAACCGAACGTTTGGGATACAGCGTGAAGGAGATGCTGGGCTATCCCCTGGAAAGGGTCCTCACCCCGGCCTCCCTGAAGGTGGTGAAAAAGGCCCTCTCCGAAGAGCTTATCTTCGAATTCAATGATAAAAGGGGGAGCTACAAGACGCGGAGCCTGGAGCTCGAGCTGAGGCACAGGGACGGTTTTACGCTGTTGACCGAGAACACATTGAAATTCCTGCACGATGCGAACAGGAGACCGATCGGCATCCTGATCGTCACCCGCGACATCAAGGAACGCAGGCGGAAGGAGGAAGCGCTTCGGGATAAGATCATCCAGATGCTCTTCAACGGTGCGCCGAATCCCATCTTTGTCACGGATGAGTCAGGAAGGTACCTGGATGCCAACAGGGCGGGCCTCGCCTTCCTGGAGTGTGACAAGGAATCCCTGCAGGTAAAAGGGATAAAGGATTTCACCCCCAGCTTTTTGAAGGAGGCCACCTGCGCGGGGGATACCTCATCCCTTTTGAGAGGCCGGACCTTTGAGAGCGATTTCCGGGTAAACGGTGATACCAAGACGCTCCTTCTGAGCGTGGTCCCGTTTAACCCTTCGGACCGGGCGATCCTTTTCTGGATCGGGCAGGACATCACCTCCCGCAAGCAAGCGGAGGAGGCCCTGCGGGAGAGCGAGGAAAAATACCGGCTGCTCATCGAGTACCAGACCGATCTGGTGGTGAAGATGGATGCCAAGGGGCGGTTCCTGTTCGTGAGCCCCTCTTACTGCAGGCTGTTCGCCAAAAAGGAGAAGGACCTGCTCGGGGAATCCTTTTTGAACCTCGTGTGCAAGGAGGACCGGGCGGAAACGGCAAAGGCCATGAAAAGGCTTAATACCCCTCCCCATACCTGCTTTATAGAGCACCGCGTTCTCATACGCGACAAGCAGCGGTACATTGCATGGCATCTCAAGGGCATTAAGGGAGAGCGGGGAAAGGTAAAAACCATCGTGGGCGGCGGCAGGGACATCAGCAAACGAAAGAAGGCCGAGGAGGAGAAGGAGAGTATCCAGGCGCAGCTCCTGCAGGCCCAGAAGATGGAG
>JBLIRP010000103.1:0-12697 GCA_049472355.1 bacterium
ATAGTGTGCATAACGATATCAATGAATGCAGTAAAGTAAGTAATTTCGGGGATCGCCGTCTAAATAGGTGAAAATGAGATAATTAAGCGAGGTTTAAAGGTTTTTGCAGTTGTATTTATAGGAGGTGACGTGAGATGTTACAGAGACTGATGAATATGGAAGCCTATGAAAAGGTAATTATCCTTTGCTGCGGCTCTTTCAGCATGCTCATCCTGATTCTGCTTCTCAGGCAAGGGTTTTAAATATCCCCTGTGATTGTTGGCACACGTGTGGTGTCACGGATCAGGCAATGAGAAAAAAACCACGGACTGTCCAGCGCCCGAAAATCGGAAAGTCGTCAATGCTGTAAAATCAACGGGAAGGCTGAACAGTCTTTTTTTTGCCAGTGGAATTGGGGTCAGGTCTTGAATTATCAGTTTTTGCTCCGAAAATAGATTTTCGTTTTTCGTGGTGGGCCGAAGGTCCATGAGGGTTTGTCTTGAAAATAGAATCATATTTTCATGCTTCGTGATGTCACAAGGTGGCATAAGCGTTTGTTCCAAAAAACTGTCATTTCAAGACCTGACCCCACTTTGTGTTTGACCCCACTTTGTGTGATTCACCCATCGAATGCCTCCCGCCGTTTATCTTGACACACATCAAGGCATCCTATAATATAGAAATTTGTATATTCCTTTGATATCGGCCCCATGGCCCTTTCCTTCAAAGGCATCGATGTCGTCAACATATTCTAATGATATGGTGGCCCGGCATGCTACCGGGGAACGCCGCACTGGTTTCCATTTCGATTCCCACAAGAGATGAGACCTGATGAGAGGAGATTCGTATGTACTATCGAATGCTGAGGCGATGGCTCCTTGCCGTATGCATCATTGCGGTATTGTCCGCCGGTTGTGCCACCGTTCACACCTGCAATTATCGCGAAATCGTCGGGGAATGCTCGGGGAAGACGAAGGAAGACGAGGTGATTTGCCGCGGATTGGGCTGGCTCTTCGAGCATCCTGTGGATATAGAAAAGGATGGATTTTTGGAACTCGGCGAAGAGATAAACCTCTTCTATAAATTCTATTTAAAGGCAGAAGATAGCAGGGAGAGGAAATTCTTTCACTCGCTGCTCGAAACAAAGGTCGATTATCTGCTCACCGAGCATGATCTCAAGGTCGACTTTGCAGGAGAGGTTACGGGATACCTGAATTTTGCAAAGATCATGAAGAGGATGGGGATCAAAAGACCGGGATACGACCGGTTCATCGAAGAAGAGATCCTCCCCAATCCCATGACCTATCCCCCCAATATCACCTATACCATCCTCAATTCCGCCCTGGTCGAGGATATCGGCGCCACCCCCAGGGTCAACTTCGGGAGCCTGGTCAGCCAGGGGGTCATCGCACGTTTCACCAGTCAACCGGGATTGATGCCCATCGGCAAGGCCTACGCCTCGGACAACGACATCATGAATTTTTTCTATGACATCACCCATGAGGTCTTCGCCGTTTCAAATTTCGGTGACCGTGACCCCCGGCAGTATCTGCTGGATGATGAGACACAGTTTCTGCGCTCCCTCATACCGCAGGGAATAGCCAAATATCTGGAAGACGGCCAGGTGGACATCCTTGCGGAGCTGATCATATGCGCAAAGATGCTCGAGTATACGGATTTTTACAATTACGAGGAGGGAATCCGGTACATCCTGAATGCGCAAAAGGAGGATGGATCATTTGGACGTATCGAGAGGATGGCGTTTCTGGGTCGCCCCAATCTCTACCGGCACGGGGTGCTGGTATCCCTGTGGGCGCTCGTGGAGTAACAAGGAGAGCAGCACACCATGAAGCCCGTGATGTGTCGCATCACCGTTTCCCCGGACGGCAGGAGCATCGAGGTGCCCAAGGGGAGCAACCTCCTGAGCGGCCTCCTGGATGCGGGGATTGAAATCTCCGCTTCGTGCGGAGGGCAGGGGACCTGCGGCAAGTGCAAGGTCATCATCGAATCAGGGGAATATAACGCCGGCGCCACCCCCTTTTTGAACAAAAAGGAGGTGGCCCAGGGGTATGCCCTCGCCTGCCTCACCCTGGTGGAGGGTGACCTGAGCATCACCATTCCGCCTGCCTCGCGTGCGGAGGGGAAGCGGATCATCATCGGCGAGGCTGAAACCATCATCAATGAACGATGGGGAATCGGCGCCTGGGACATCAATCCCAGAACAAAGAGCTACGACCTGTCTCTTGCTCCTCCCAGTCTCGAAGACAACCGCAGCGATCTGGACCGCATCGCCTCGGCACTGGTGGTACAGGGATGTTGTGAAAAGGCACGGTTCATCAATTGCCCCCTCCCCCTTCTGGGGAAGCTGGCACGACAGCTCCGGGAGGGGGAATGGAAGGTGACCGCGACCGTGATGGAGCTTTCCAGCGAGATCGAGATCATCGACATCCAGCCTGGGAGGTCGGACCTTCACCATTACGGACTGGCCATCGATGTGGGGACCACCACCGTGGTGTGCCATCTGGTCGATCTGCTCGAAGGGCGCATCGTGGCCAGCGCGGCCGATTACAATGCGCAGATCAACTTCGGTGAGGACATTATCTCCAGGATCATCTATGCACGTTCCAAAACAGGGCTGGACAAACTCCAGAAGATGGTCATCGCCACCATCAACCGGCTCATCGATCAGATCGCCAGGGCCGAGGACCTCTCACCCGACCGGATCGACAATGTCATAGCGGTGGGGAATACCACCATGATGCACCTGCTGCTGGGCATCAATCCCCGGTACATCCGGCAGGAGCCCTATATCCCGACCTTTTCCACCATCCCCCACTATATGAAGGCATCGGAGATCGGTTTGCAGGTCAACAGGAACGCCTATATGGGAGGCCTGCCGTCAATAGCGGGTTTCGTGGGCTCGGATATCACCGCCGGTATCCTGGCCACCGGGATCTCCCATTTGTCCGAATTGAGCGTGTTCATCGACATCGGGACCAACGGTGAGATCGTGGTCGGCAACAAGGACTGGCTGGTGGCGGCCTCCTGCTCCGCGGGCCCGGCATTTGAAGGGGGCGAGGTGAAGTTCGGGATGCGGGCATCCTCGGGTGCGATCGATTCCGTAAAGATATACCCGGACACCCTGGAACCCGCCATAGGGGTTATACAGAAAATGCGTCCCCGGGGCATTTGCGGCTCGGGCATACTTGACTGCCTGGCGGAGCTGTTTTTGAGCGGTATTGTGGACCGGAAGGGAAAGATCCGTCACGAGATCTCCCATCCGAGGATCAGGAAGGGTGAGGATGGGTGGGAGTATGTGATCGCCTGGGAGGGAGAGACCGCCATAGGCAAGGACATATGCATGACCGAGGTCGACATCGACAATATCATCAGGGCAAAGGGGGCGGTGTTTGCGGCCATCAGGGTATTGCTGCAGGAGATCGGTTATTCCGTCGATCAGGTGGATCGTTTCATGATCGCTGGCGGTTTCGGGCACTGCCTGAATATCGAAAATGCCATATCCATCGGGCTGCTCCCCGACCTGCCCCTGGAGCGGTTTCGCTTTCTCGGCAACAGCGCCATCATCGGGGCGTACCTTTCACTCATCTCGGAGGACCTGAAGAGGGAGATACACCAGGTGGCGAAGGGGGTAACCTACGTGGAGCTGAGCACCTCCCGTGACTTCATGGATGAGTACGTCTCCGCCCTGTTTCTGCCCCACACCGACCAGACACTCTTCCCCGGTGTCATCCCCCGTATGAATACAACAGTGCATCGCGGGAGTGCGTGATGCACGTGCCGGGTCCGGCGTTTACGTTTTGTGGAGGCTCACGAACCTCCTGATGCTGCGGTCATAGGTTCGTTCGACATCATCGGGAAAGAAACAGGCGGGCAGCTCGTTCATTCGCTGGTGATACCGTATGCATTCGCAGCAGATCCCCTTTCGCGGGCAGGGTTCGTAGGTGCAGTTGCAATGGGCCTTGTTCGTTTCTATGTTGCAGCCTTTCATCTGAAAATCCCCTCCGGGGCATTTTCATGCCTCTTTGTGAGCCGAAGTCTCATCTGCGTTTCACTTCTACATTCACTTCTACATTATTCATTCTACATTCTACATTCGCAGTTTCATCCGGCTCATGTGCCTTTCATCACTCCTCCTGTTTGGGCACTCGTCCGGCGGAATCCTCGTGAAGGGCTACAGCCCCTCCCGTTCCAGTTGCTTGAAAATCTCCCTTTGCTCCCTGCTCAATGAGGTGGGGGTTTTCACCATGACCCGGACGAACAGGTCCCCCTTGTCCGACGACTTGAATTTGGGCATGCCTTGCCCTTTGAGTCGCATGAGGGTGTGGCTCTGGATGCCTGCCGGCACCTTGAGCTTCCGGTTCCCTTCCATGGTGGGCACCTCCATGGTGGCGCCCAGGGCGGCCTGGCTGAAGCTTATGCTGCGGTCGATGTGGAGGTCCGACCCTGACGGCTTGAACAGGGGATGCGGCGCGATGTCGACCTTCAAGTAGAGATCGCCGGGTTTGCCTCCGGGCCCCGGCGCCGGTTGCCCTTGTCCGGCAAGGCGGATCTTTTGACCGCTGTGAATCCCCTTGGGGATTTCCACCGTCACCTGGCGGGTTTGATTCCCCTGGCGAATGGACATGGATCTCCTGGTCCCGTGATATGCATCCTCGAGACTGATCTTGATGTGAGAGATGGCGTCCCGGCCGGAGAGGGGTTGGCGCGGACCAGCGCCCCCCGCCTGTTGTCCGAAGATATCCGACCAGTCCTGATAGTGTCCCCTTTTGGCCCGTGAGGCCCCGGTCCTGGCTCGCCGGAACCCCCCGCCGAAGAGGTCGCCCAGGTCGAAGCCGAATTCCTTGAAGATCGTCCCTGCATCAAAGCCGCGGAAGATGTCCTCCTGGGTGAATCGCTGGTGGAATTCGGCGGAACCGAAGCGGTCATACTGGGCCCTTTTTTCCTTGTCGCTCAGCACCGCATACGCCTCGCTGATCTGCTTGAATTGTTCCTCCGCCTGCGGATTGTCCTTGTTTCTGTCGGGGTGGTATTTCAAGGCGAGCTTTCTGTAGGCCTTTTTGATCTCATCCGCAGAGGCGTTCTTGTCGACCCCGAGGGTCTTGTAGTAATCGGTTTCAGCCATAATCTCTTACTCGTCGCCGCTCCCTGTATTCAAAACAGGGGGCGGCGGGAAAAATATGAACGACCGGTACATCGTCACCGGTCTTCGGGAATCATATGCCCTTGCGCCCTTATGCTACCATAACCGGTGAAAGGGATGCAATCGGGATGAAACGATCCCTGCCCGAAGGTCCAAAATCAGAATTGCAGAAACGATACCGGAAATCTTGGAGAAAAGGGGCGGGAGCTATGCGGGGATTTCAGTGGACAGGGAGAGGAGTGACCTGGTTATGGTCAGGATCTCCTTCCTCACGTAGTGAAGGCTTCCCTTCATCTTGATACCGGCTGCATTGGGGTGGCCCCCTCCGCCGAGCCGTTGGGCAATCTGCGATACGTCAAGTCTCCCCTTCGATCGCAGGCTGACCTTGAATTCCCCCTCATCGAGTTCCTTTATCAGGATGGATATCCGAATGCTCGCGATCTTTTGAGGGATCACCACCAATTCCTCCGTGTCCTCGTAAGTTGCATTGAGATTCTCCATCAATTCCCTGGTTACCGTGAGAAGGGCGACGTTTTGATCGTGATGGATCTCCATGTTGGACAAGACGTGCCCCATGAGCCGAATCGCCGGAAGGGATTTGCGGTCGTAAACCGCCGATGATATGGCGTGGGGATCCGCCTTTGCCCTGACCAGTTGGCCGGCAATGTCAAGACACCGGGCGGTGGTGTTCGAATATTGAAATGATCCCGT
This sequence comes from bacterium, assembly GCA_049472355.1. Taxonomy (GTDB): domain Bacteria; phylum SZUA-182; class SZUA-182; order DTGQ01; family JAFGSM01; genus JBLIRM01. The sequence continues at coordinate 5,852 of JBLIRP010000103.1, forward strand.
ATCCGTGAGGATTCCTGTGTAGAGATTGGCGGCGATAAACGGGTCGATGGCCACGGCCAGGCATTGAAGCAGGTCGAAGATCATCTCCGAGGTTGCGGAGGCGCCCGGATCCACCCAGTTGACATGGCCGAACCCTGTATTGCTTACGTGATGGTCGATATTGATGACCAGCGGGGGGGGATGGGGAATGAAGGAGATGCCGGTTCGTTCAAGGTTGCCGCAGTCAAGGACGACCAGGATATCACCCTGCCCGATACGAACGGAGCGTGAAGGGATCAGCAACTCCGTGCCAGGGAGAAAGTCATAGATGGAGGGCACAGGGTCCTTACAGCGGATCTGGTTCTTGACGCCCAGCTTTTTCAACCCCAGGGCAAGACCGATTTGCGCACCGAGGGAATCCCCGTCCGGATTCTCGTGGCTCACGATCACACAGGAGGAACAGCCCTTGATCTTCCGGACGATCGGTGTGATATCAGGGGGAAAGCCACTCATCCCTCAGGAGCCTCTTCATCCTTTTTCAATTCAGCCAGGATATCCATGATATGGGCGCTGCGCTTGATCGACTCGTCGATATGGAACTCTATGACCGGGGTGTAGCGCAATTTCATCTTTTTGAGGGCAAGCTGCCGCTGGATAAAACCTCGGGCGTGCCGGAGGCCGGTGAGAATGGTTTCCGTCTCCTCCTGCCGAAAGGGGCTGATATAGACATGTGCGTGCCTCAGATCCTGCGTAATGTCCACCCTGGTTATGCTCATCATGCCAAGTCGCGGGTCCTTGACCTCATCCCTGAGGATGTTGGCGATCTCTTCCCGGATCACCACGCTGATTCGATTGGTTCGCTTGTATGATTCCATGGTCCCCTCCTCCCCTACACCCCGGAATCGTTTCATTGCTTTCCGTGGCAGGTCGTGCCGGCCAAGAGGAGGACTATGCGCGGGCCCATCATATGAACTCGATGAAATAATCGGTGAGCACAACATCAGGTGTGGATTCGACAACCCCCACCACGTGATTCAGCACCTGATCAATCCTGACGCGATCCTTGTTGATACATGCTATGCCGATGACCGACCTCTGCCACTTGTCAAGGGCATCCAGCTCTGCAACCGAGACATTGAACCGGCTCCTGATCCTGTCCTTGAGCCCCTTGACAATCTTTCTTTTCCCCTTGAGGGAGGCTATGGCCGGCAGATGAATATGGATCTCGCACACACCGATCATGTCTTCAGCTACGCTCATAACAGGAGGAATGACCCTTTTCGAGGAAAGGTTCATGCAGTCCGTTATGTCAGCCGGGCACACAGGTGAATAGGGTTCATGAGGTGTTACAAAGAGGCCTCAACCTCTTTTTGGGTGTAGCATTCGATGATGTCGCCCGGTTTTATATCATTGAAATTTTCGATCTTGATACCGCACTCATACCCATTCTGGACATCCTTGACATCATCCTTGAACCTTTTCAGGGAGTTGATCCTGCCTTCATAGACTACCACGTTATCCCGCAGCAGCCGGGCCATGCATCCCCGCGTGATGGTGCCCTCCTGCACATACGAACCGGCTATGGTCCCTATCTTGGTTACGGAGAAGGCCTGTCTCACCTCCGCCCTGCCCAGAACGATCTCCTGGTAGACAGGTTTAAGGATGCCCTTCATGATGGACTGGACGCTGTCGATGAGATCGTAGATGACGTTGAAGAGCTGTATTTCCACCTTTTCCCGTTCCGCCAGGGCCAGTGCCTTCGGCTCGGGCCTGATGCCGAATCCGATGATGACCGCATCCGATGAGGAGGCAAGGAGCACGTCCGTCTCGTTGATGGCGCCGACTCCTCCGTGGATCACCTTCAGATTGACCTGCGGGGTGGCGAGATTCTCCAGGGCCTCGGTGATCGCCTGGACCGAGCCTTGTACGTCGGCCTTGAGGATGACGTTCAGTTGCTGTATTTCGCCCTCCTTGATTTTGTTGATAAAGCTTGCGAGATCCATGCGGCTCGTCCGGTTCAATTCCTGGGTTCTCTGTTTTTCCTGGCGCATTTCGCTGATCTGGCGAGCCTTGCGATCATCCTCCACCACCACGAAGGTGTCGCCGACCTTGGGCACACCGGCAAATCCCAGCACCTCCACGGGCATAGAGGGCGGGGATGCGCTCACATGCTCCCCCTTGTCATTGATCATTGCCCGCACCTTGCCGGCCTGGAGCCCGCAGACAAAGGAGTCTCCGACCGAGAGGGTGCCGTTCTTCACGAGCACGGTCGCCACCGGTCCCCTCCCGCGGTCCAGCTTGGCCTCGATGATGGTTCCCACGGCGCTGCGGTCCGGGTTGGCTTTCAGCTCCAGCATTTCCGCCTCGAGCAGGAGCATCTCCAGGAGCCTGTCCAGCCCTGTCCGCTGTTTTGCCGAAGTCTCGCAGAAAATGGTCTGCCCGCCCCATTCCTCGGGTACGAGGTCGTATTTTGACAATTCGGTCTTCACCTTCTGGGGATCGACACCTATCTTGTCTATCTTGTTGATGGCCACCAGGATGGGGACGCCTGCCGCCCGGGCATGATTGATCGCCTCCACGGTTTGCGGCATGACCCCGTCGTCCGCTGCCACCACCAGCACCACTACATCGGTCACCTGCGCGCCGCGTGCCCTCATTGCGGTAAACGCCTCGTGCCCGGGGGTATCCAAAAAGGTCACCTTGCCTTCCGGCAATTCAACCTCATAGGCCCCGATGTGCTGGGTGATGCCGCCGTACTCCCTGGACACCAGATTGCTCTTGCGGATCGCATCGAGCAGGAGCGTCTTCCCATGGTCGACGTGGCCCATAACGGTTACCACCGGGGGACGGGGCTTGAGCCTTGTTGCATCCTCATCTCCCTGATCGAGGATCTCCCTCCCCTCCATGGACACGACCTTCGGTTTTTTGTCGTATGCCTCCACAATGGACATGGCCGCGCTGGTATCAATGACCTGGTTGATGGTGGCCATAATACCCATCTGCATCAGTCGTTTTATGATCTCATTCGCCGGTGTCTCGAGCCTGTCGGCGAGTTCGCCCACCGTCATCGCCTCCTGCAGTTCGATAACCTCGCCCGTATCTTCCTTCTCAATGACTGCTTCACGTGATCTTGCAGGCTGTTGCTCCTGCTCCTTCGTCGGCTCGGGCTGTACCTGCTTCTTGGCGGTCCGGGCAGACCTGCGGGGAACAGCCGTGGGTGCGGGTCCCGTACCCTCCACCTTCGCCTTCCGCACCGTCTTTTCTGCTACCGCCCCGCTTTTTTTGCGTTTTTCACGAATGATCTCCTTGATAAGGTTTGCCGTGTCCTCATCAATCGTGCTCATGTAGCTTTTTATTTCCAAGCCGAGGTCTCTGATCTGCTGGACCATGTCCTGGCTTGATAGTCCAAGTTCTTTAGCCAGACTATGGACTCGAATTTTGCTCACTCTTGCTCACCTCCCTGGGAAGTCTGACTGAGATATTCCTTCGCATTTTCTATAAGTTGTTTCGCCGTGACCTTTCCTATCCCGGGGATGGACGTTAAGAGGTCAATATCTGCCTCGGCCAACTCCTTGACCGATCGTATCCCCTTATCCAGAATCTTGTTTACGACAGTAGGGCCTATACCGTTGAGGGAGGTCAAATCCATCTTGGCCTGCTCGAGCCTGATTTTATCCATGCGTCGTTGCTCTTCGGATTCGCTCTCACTCTTGATGTCGATCTTCCAGCCCGTCAATTTTGAGGCCAGCCGGGCATTTTGCCCCTTTTTCCCGATGGCGAGGGAGAGGAATTTATCAGGAACCACCAGCTTGACCATCTCCTGGTCTCGAAAGAATTTCATTCGGGTGATCTCCACCGGACTCAATGCATTCTGGATGAAGGTGGTGTGATCATCGGACCAACGGATGATATCGATTTTTTCCCCCTTGAGCTCTCTCACCACCGACTGCACCCGTGATCCCCTGATGCCCACACATGCCCCCACAGGATCGATATCCTTGTCCTTGGAGTATACCGCAATCTTGGTCCGCTCCCCAGCCTCCCTGACCACACCCTTTATCTCCACGATACCCTCGTAGATCTCCGGGACTTCCAGCTCGAACAGCTTGGCGACGAATCCGGGGTGACTCCTGGAGAGGATGATGTGCGGCCCCTTGTTTGACTGCTTCATCACGTCGACCACATAGGCCCTCACTCGTTCCCCGCGTTTGAAGGACTCCTGAGGGATCAATTCCTTTTCGGCAATGGTTACCTCGATCTTGCCCAGATCGAGGATGAGATTCCCCTTCTCCTTGCGCACCAGGATGCCGTTGATGAGTTCGCCTCGTTTCGCCCTGAAGTCGTTGTAAATGTTTTCCCGCTCCGCCTCCTTTACCTTTTGGAGAATCACATGCTTTGCCGTCTGCGCGGCAAGCCTGCCGAAATCACTCATCTCCATCTTGATCTCAACGTACGACTCGAGGGTAGCGTCGGGATCGTGGCAAAGGGCCTCATCGAGGTGGATCTCCTTCAGTGGATCAGTGACCATGTCGACCACCAGGAGTCGTCTGTACAGATTGATCTCGCCGACCTCACGATCGAAATGGGCAACCAGCGATTCCTGCTGGCCGAATTTCTTTTTGGCTGCAGACAGCAGCGCCGATTCGATGGCCTCCACCAGTATCTCCAGATCGATTTGCCGTTCCCGGCTGATCTGCTGTATGACTTGAATCAGTTCTCTGCTCATTGTCCTCGTAAGAACGCACTATGTGTGCGTTTTTTCAATAGCCGGCAGCAGTTCAAAAATCAACCACCAGCCGTGCCTTAATAATAGAGGGAAAGGGAATCTCCCGGCGTTCCCCGTTCATGTCCTCGATATGCAGGGTGTGTTCCTCTATCCCAAGGATCCTCCCCTCGACGGATTGGATTTTCTCTTGGGGGGCGCCGAACGTCAGCCTCACCCGTTGGCCGCAGTAACGGATGAAATCCTCCTCCCTTTTCAACGGACGGTCAAGCCCCGGCGAGGAAATCTCCAGCACGTAGGACCCGGGAATAAGGTCCACTGTATCCAGGGAATCGCTGATCCTCCGGCTTACCCGCTCACAATCATTGAGGTCCACCCCTTTTTCGTGATCCATGAAGATGCGAAGCAAAAAACGCCCCTTGGCCCGATTGAGCTGGACATCCACCAACTCGAAACCCTCGTTACGGACATCCTCCCGGATCATTTTTTGAATGGTCCCCCAGCATTGATCATCCAATCCGGCGTGATCCATACGATCACCTCTGCTGTTTTTTTCCGTGGCCCGGTCGATCGAATCCTTCCGCATGGCGATCGCTGCGAATCGATCCAAAAACAAAAAGTGGGGCGAGCCCACTTTTTCTCACAAAATCCAGTATTTCCACAAATCTACGCTATCACATTTTCAACATTGATGCAAGGGATTCAACCTCTGCCTGTCAAAAGGTGGCGTTCTTGGGCACCACCACGATCCCGGAAGGGGTGACGGTGTAGAGTTTTTTATCCTTCTCAAGGTTGTACCCTATTTCGGTGTTCGGCGGCACCTCGACCCCCTTGTCGATGATCGCCCTTCTGATCTTCGAATACCGCCCTATTTCCACCCCCTCCATGAGCACCGATTGCGAGACGAAACTGTAGCTGTTGATGCGCACATCCGGCGAAAGCACCGAATTCTGCACCCTCCCGCCGCTCAGGATGCAGCCGTTTGAGATGATCGAGTCCACGGCGACCCCGAACCGCTGCCGCTTCCCGTGGCTGATAAATTCGTCGGCGAATACGAATTTTGCCGGAGGGGACTGGGGGTGGTAGGTCCTGATGGGCCAATCCTGGTCGTAGAGATTGAACTGGGGGTCCACCGCCACCAGATCCATGTTCGCCTCCCAATATGCCTCAACGGTGCCCACGTCCCGCCAGTATTGCGGTGATTTCCTGTTCTTGTCGATGAAATTGTACGCATGGACGATCTTCCGCCCCAGGGAGGCGGGGATGATATTCTTCCCGAAATCATGCTCCGTGTCCTGCCAGGCATCGTCCTCCAGCAGTTCCGCCAGGACCGAGGTGTTGAAGATGTAAACCCCCATCGAGGCGAAGCACGTTCCGGGTTGCCCCGGCAGTGTCTTCGGAACCGCCGGCTTTTCCTGAAATCCGATGATCCGCATATCCGTATCAACCTCGATGATACCGAAGCTGGATGACTTCTCCTTTTCCACCGGGATGGTCGCCACCGTTATATCCGCCCCCTTCTGCTCGTGAAAATGGAGCATCTCGCTGTAATCCATCTTGTAGACGTGGTCACCGGACAGGATGATGGTGTGATTTGATTTCTCCGACTCAAAGGTATGCAGGTTCTGGTAGATGGCATTCGCAGTGCCCTGGTACCAGTTCTCGTCGATCCGCTTCTGGGGGGGGATGGAGATGATGAATTCCCCTACGTCGTGGCAGAAGATGTTCCAGGTAAGGCGCAGGTGCCGTTCCAGGGATTCATACTTGTACTGGGGAAGGATGAAGATACGGCGTATGTCCGAATTGAGGCAATTACTGAGGGTGAAATCGATGATGCGGTAGATACCCCCGAAGGGTACCGCGGGCTTTGCACGGTCCTTGGTCAAGGGGTACAGACGCTTTCCCTCTCCGCCTGCCAGGATAAATGCGAGAACCTGTTTCATCAAACCTCCTCCGCGGTGAACAATGCATAAGGCGCCCGAAACAGGCGTTGCGCCGTCCCTCTGTGCCTATACTGTACCCGTACAATGATACCAAAAAAATCATCATTGCTCAATATCATTCGGGCAAGGGTATCACGTGCGAGGTATTGACCGGTTAGAAAAAGTCCCCTTATGGAAGCGAGGATATGAAACAGCCCCCCC
>JBLIRP010000104.1:0-12696 GCA_049472355.1 bacterium
TTTTTTACGACGACATCATCTCCCTTATTACCTACAAAAATCCCTCCTGGAAAATCATGGCACTGGTCGAAGTCCTCATCATTGCCGGGACCTTTGTCTTCATTTCCTCTCTCTTTGCACGAAATTCGATTGATCTGGCCGTGGCCCTCTCCTTTTTCCTTGTCCCCGCCATGGTGGCCCTGCTCATCGACCTTGCGTTCGGGCCTACGTCCAAGGGACAGATCCGAACCGTCACCTCGACCGAGGATGTCGTATTTGCGAAGCGCTACCGGAAATCAAAAAAGGTTCTGCGCACGATACAGGCACTTATCGAGGAGCGCCAGGGGATGCTCGATACCTCATTCGTTGCCGGAGAGAGCCTTGAATACTCGGGTCCCCGGTTCTGCTCCCCACTCAGAAAAAATCAACGAAAGGGGAAGGAACAACGGATCCCCACCACCAAATACAATACCCTGTACACCCTTCTTCTGGTGCTCCTCTTCTTCAAGGTGATAGTCAGCGCCTACCAGATACAATTCCCGGGGAATATTGCCACCCTGCTCGGCACCTTCTCCGTTGTGGTCCTCACCGTCAATGTGGTGGTGCTCTTTAAACAGCAGGGCCTCCTCATCAGACCTCCCCTTCAAATCCTTGCCTGGTCAACGTTCCTCATAGTACTCTCCTCCATGTTCGTAAGCCTTGTGCTGGGGATCGTCATCATTCTTGAAAAGGGCCTTATGGCGGAGACGCCGTTTATGATGCTCATTCAGACCGATCCCCGTTTCATGCTCATGAAGGTGATCTACCTGAGCCTCGAAATCCTGACGGTGGTATTGGGGGCGGTGATGAGTCTGAAGGGACATCATTCGATGTATGCATGGTCATGACCTCTCCGCGTTCCGTACAAGATACCCGTTGCCTCATACATCCCGAACGGGAGGCGGTCGCCCTTTGCCTTTCCTGTGGTCATTATTTCTGCAGGGAATGCATCACCGAACATAGGGGAAAGGTCCTGTGCACCGTATGCCTTGCCAAGGAAGCAGGCTCCGGTACACGGAGGCGAAGGTTGCCCCGCCTCATCCGGGCCGGGCTTGCCATCCTGGTGGGCCTTATTCTGTGCTACATGCTGTTCTATTCCCTGGGCTCCGCACTCTCCACGATCTCGGACACATTTCATCAAGGTATTCGCATTGAAAAAGATTAGCCATTCCTGGAGGAACGAGGTAAGGATCACCGAACTCATCGAGCAGTCCCTGTACCTTGTCCGCACCAGCCTGACTGCCTGCGGCTGGGTATACTACCTGTTCACCATTCCCTTCATCATCGGATTCCTGCATTTCTGGAGCATCATGAGCGGCAAGGTGATCGGACCCTTTGAGGTGTCCCGATGGGCCCTGTTGCTGACGCTGCTGTTCTGGATAAAGGTGACCGGGCAAGGCATTTACTGCAAGGTCTTGCTCTCCCGCCTGACGGACGAACCCCCCGGTGCATCCCTGTCCCAGTGGGCGAACAGCGCGGTGAATGCCATCTTTGCCCATGCCGTTGCCATGATTATTCTCCTTGTCTGTCTGCCCTTCATCCTTCCCCTGGGATATGCCGTGATGTATTCGCAATACCTCTACCTGACCTCGGGAGAGCAGGGGGCCGGCGTGCATCAGACCATGAAAAGGGCCTATCGGTCCGCACTCCAGGAGGGCCTCTATCAACACCTCGTGCTCTTCTTCCTTGCCGGGCTCTACGTGGTGGTCATCGGCAACGTACTCGCTGCCTTCTTCATTTTCCCACACCTTCTCAAGGTCCTTTTAGGCATTGAAACCGTCTTCACCAGGGCCACGTTTTCCATGCTGAACACCACCTTTCTCATGATCGTTGCATGCACGAGCTACCTCATTGTCGATCCCCTGCTCAAGGGGGTGTACGTAACACTCTTCTTTCATATGAAATCCCGATCGAGCGGAGATGACATCCTGGCGGAGAAAAGACGGCTTTCAGAAAAACGGGGTATAAAAAGGGGAGTCGTAGCCGCGCTCCTCATCCTGGGCCTCGCATGTCCCTTCTCCCCTCCCCTGCATGCCGCCGAAGCTCCGGGAAAAACGGAGGCGGCGCAGGCACAGGAATCGGAGGCCGAAACCCTGCGCGAGCGCCTCAGGGAGTTGAAACGGGCGGAGGGAGGGTCGAGCGTCGACTATACCTGGCTCGATGACCTGATCGAGAAGGAAGGCATCGGGGAGGATGACGTTGCATACGCGCGGGAACGGCTGGATTTCATCAGAGAATACCACGAAAAAGGAATGCAGCGGGACGATGCGCGGATCGATCGGCTCTCCCGGACGATAGCCGAGGTATCCCGGCAGGATCGGTATCGATGGCGGAAAAGGATCACCCCGGACAAGGAAGAGGGCTTCATAGTCCGGATGATCTGGGATCTGCTCAGGACACTCGGCAGGTGGTTAAGACCCGTCGGCAGGTTTATCATAAGGGTGGTGACGTGGATCATGGAATTCCTGGCAAAACTCCTCTTTTCAGGAAAAAGGGAGTTCAACGATCCGGCTGACACCTACTGGTCCGATCTGTGGCCGGCGCTGGTGATCATCATCACGGTGGTGCTCTTCCTGATCGGCATCATCTACCTCTTCTGGCAGCACCACAAGGACAGGGTGACGGTGATTCAGGGCAAAAAAAGGGGGGTGCCGGACCTCACCAAGGAGGAGGTCGACGCCACCGAACTGGAGGAGAACGAGTGGATACGACTGGGCAACGAATTAAGGGCAAAGGGTGAACTCTCCCTTGCCCTGCGCAGTGCCTTTCTGGCCGTACTCTCCTTTTTCCACCGGAACGGATACCTCGTATTTGAAAGATATAAGACGAATTACAACTACCTGAGCGAACTGGGCGGGAATACCCGCAACAACGCGGCGATGACAGAGGGATTTCGCGCCTGCATAGAGATCTTCGAACGCGCCTGGTACGGCAAATACCCGGTCACCCCGGATATCCTCGAACGATTCGAGGGTTATCGGAGGGGGATCATGGAGGGGACATGAGGCGCACGATCTCCATCATCATCCTGATTCTGCTCGTACTCTTTTTCCTGGTGAGCGCATCCTCCATTATGCACCGGCGTATGGAAAAGGGCGACGTGTATCCGCGCTATTCCTCCCTTCGCCATGACCCCATGGGTACGAGCATCCTGTTCGATTCACTCAGGAAGAGCGGCTGCACGATTGAAGTCCTCACGGAGGACGAATTCCCCGAGGTACTGGACCCGCGAGACACCATCCTCTTCATCCTCTTCCCGACATTCGACCTTTTCTCGAACCGGGACGTGGACCGGATCGTGGGTTTCATCCTGAGCGGCGGACGCGTCCTTATAACCACGGATGACGACAACTCCCTCATGGATTTCTTTCACACCGGCATCGGTATACACGACACCCGAAAGGAGAAGGGGGAGGACGAAGGGACAGAGGAAGAGGAAGAAAACGAAACACCACGCATTCGTGAGGCGATCCCGGGCACGGGATTCGATTTTTCCCCGGATTCGATCCCGCTCATCCGTGAGCAATATCTCACCTCCGGATGGCCGCGCGCAGTAACGGTGCTGGGGAGCGGCGAACATGACGTGGTGCTCCTGCTGAGCCACGGCAAGGGGGATATCATCATCTCATCGGAGCCATACCTCATCTCCAACGAATCCCTGGCGAAGGATCCCCCGGCTGTATTTCTCTCCTGGGTCATGGGGGGAAGGACGCACGTGCTGGTGGACGAGTATCGCCACGGCGTGCTCTCCAACAGGGGGGTGAGCTTCCTTCTCAGGAAATATCACCTCTACTGGCTCATCGGCTACCTCGCCATCCTCTTTTTGCTCGGCCTGTGGTACCTTCTTCCCCACTTCCGTCGACCGCTTCCCAGGGAATCCGTTCCTGATAACGGGACCCGCTCATCGCTTGACGGATACACGCAGCTTCTGACCAAGACCATTCCCAGGAAACAACTGCTCGACATCGCCATGGAACAGTGGCTCAAGGGGAGCACGAACCGTTTTTTCAGGGAGAAGAACCGGGAGGCAGCGGAAGGACTCAGGGGGTACCTGCCGCAGGGGGACGTGCAGAAGGACGAAGAGGTGATCGCCGCATATAACGAGATTGCTCAAAGGCTCAAGGAACGAAGAAGGTTCAGGTGAACAGGCCTTCATGAGCAAGAAGGGAGATCCCATGGACGAAAAAACAGCAGTCATCACGGAAAGCCTCCGGAAGGCCAAGGAACAGCTTGCCAGGATCATCATAGGACAGGAGCGGGTCATCGAGCTTGCCCTGGTCACCGTGTTTTCAGGGGGGCATGCCCTCCTGGAGGGGGTTCCCGGAATCGCCAAGACCCTCATGGTCAAGGCAATTGCCAGGATTACCTCCACGAGCTTCAACCGGATACAGTTCACCCCCGATCTTATGCCCTCGGATATCACCGGCAGCAACGTCTTCAACATGAAGACCTCCGAGTTCACCCTGGTCAAGGGTCCCTTGTTCAGTTGTTTTCTCCTTGCCGACGAGGTGAACCGCGCACCTGCCAAGACCCAGGCAGCCCTGCTTCAGGCGATGCAGGAAAAACAGGTGAGCATCGACGGCACCACCTACCAGCTCCCGCCCAACTTCACGGTATTCGCCACCCAGAATCCCATCGAGTTCGAGGGTACCTATCCCCTTCCCGAGGCCATGAAGGACCGGTTCCTCATCAAGATCTCCATTGATTATCCCTCGGAGCAGGACGAGATCACCCTCATCACCAGGATATCCAGCAACGATGCGCCCGAGGACGCCCTCGACAGGGTCCTGACCGAACAGGTGCTGACCGAGGAGATACTCTCTCAGGTGAAGGCATCCCTCAATCTGATCACCATAGAGGAGGAATTGATCCAGTACATCGTGAGGCTGATACGAAAGACCAGGGAGTATCCGCCGGTGTTGATCGGGGGAAGCCCCCGGGCGAGCCAGGCCCTTCTGCACACCTCCCGGGTGCTCGCCGTGCTGCGTGAACGCGACTTCGTCACCCCCGACGATATCAAGGACATGATGAAACCGGTACTGTCCCACCGCCTCATCCTGCGGCCCGAATATGAAATCGAGGGGCTCAGGATCGAGGAGGTGATCGAGGACATCGTGAAGCAGTGTGAGATACCGCGATGAGGGTCGTGGCCTCAAAAAGGATGATCCTGTGGGCGGCCTTTCCCGCCCCGCTCACCCTGCTTGCAGGGATCCATCCGTGGATCATCCCTCTGGCCGCGAACTGGCTGCTCCTCATATGCTGCATTGCAGGCATCGATTGGATGATGAGCCGAAGGTTTCCGGATATGGTGCAGGTGAGCATCCCCGCCGATATATCCCTGGTGCAGAACAAGGCCAAATGGATCACCATGGTGATCACCAACGCATCCAGGCACCACCTGTGGGTCCGTATCGGGATTGATGCCACACCCGGCCTGTCCATCGCCCCCGATGAGATCCGTGAACGGGTCGGGGCCGACTCGGATCTGGACATCCCCGTGAGCATCGAATCACCGCAACGAGGTACAGGGGAGATCGAGGGCATCCGCATGGAGGTCCGCTCCACCCTGGGATTCTTTCTTCTCAGGAGGAGCCTGCCCCTCCATCAACGGATACGCGCGTATCCCAATATCTTCCTGGACAACCAGCGTCTTGCAGCGAGCCTCTTCCTCAGGCGTGAATCAGGGATGCGTTCGCAGCGCATCATCGGCCACGGAAGGGAATTCGAACAACTGAGGGAGTATCTCCCCGATGACAATTTTGCCGACATTGCCTGGAAGGCCACGGCGAAAAAGGGGCATCCCATCACCAAGGTGTTCCAGATGGAGCGCACCCAGCAGATCTACATCGCCCTGGATCATTCCCGCTCCTCGCACCTCTCCTTCGGGGACCGGACGAATCTGGATGTGGCCATCGAGGGCGTCCTCCTCATGCAGCTATGCTGCGAACGCATGGGTGACATGCTCGGCCTGATCACCTTTGCGGACAAGATATCCCGGTACTGCCCTGCAGGGAAAGGGAGGGCCCATTTCGGCACCCTCAGGAACCAGCTCCACGATCTTGGGCCGAAGCTGGTCACCCCCGACTTCGAGGACCTGTTCATCTTTATCAAGCAGCGTATACGCAAGCGCGCACTGGTGCTGCTGTTCACCAATCTGGAAGACCCCGGCCTTGCCGCCACCTTCTTCAATGATGTGGGAATCATCAAGAGGTCCCACCTGGTCACGGTGTGCACCTTTGACGGCTATGAACAGGATCTCCTCTTCTCCGGTGAACCGGTGAACGGGGTGCCGGCAATCTACCGGAAACTCGCTGCCCAGCTTTCAAACAACGAGCAGGACAAATTCTCCTCCAGGCTGAAGAAACAAAATGTGGACATGCTGCGCTTCAGGCAGAATAGATTCGCCGCCGGGGTGATCGAGCACTACATGACCATCAAACGGAGACAGGTGCTATGATCTTCGATGTCGAACGCTTCGTCGCCCAGAACAAGGAGAACTGGGAAGCGCTGGAGGCGATGCTCGATCGGGTCCATCAAAGGGGCTTCCAGTCCTTCGATTTCGATGAGACAAACCGGTTCCACTACCTCTACCACCAGACATCCTCGGACCTCAACCGCATCCAGACATTCTCCTCCGCCTCCGAACTCACCGACTACCTGGAGGGACTGGTTTCCCGGGCATATGCGGAGATCTACAGCGTGCAGAGAAGGCCGTGGCGCTTGCGGGTGAAGGAATTCTACATGGTCACCTTCCCCACCGTGTTCAGAAGGCACATCAACCTCTTCTATTTCGCCCTTGCCGTGATGCTGCTGGGGGGGATGCTGGGAGGGTCGGCGGTCATGCTGGACCCCCAGGCAAAGGACATCCTGATCTCCTTTCCCCATCTCAGGGAATCCCCCTTCGAACGCGTGCTCCGGGAGGAGGAGGGAAGGAACAAGGCCCTGGACGATCTAAAACTCTACTTCTCTTCATACCTTATTACCCATAACATCAGGATCTCCCTTCTCGCCCTGGCCTTGGGCATCACCTTCGGCATCGGCACCCTGGTGCTCCTCTTTTACAACGGGATCATACTGGGGGCGCTGGTGGTCGACTATTTCAGATACGGGGTGGGCGCCTTTGCCGCAGGCTGGCTCCTGCCGCACGGCGCCTTCGAGATATGGGCCATACTCATCGCCGGCCAGGCAGGGTTTCTCATTGCCCAATCGATGCTCAAGGGAGAGAGGTACTCGCTCATGGCCCGGTTGTCCATGGCGGGCAAGGACATCCTCTACCTGTTCCTTGGCCTGAGCTCGCTCCTGGTATGGGCGGGGATTGTGGAGGCATTCTTTTCACAGTACCACCAGCCCATTGTTCCCTACTCCTTCAAGATCCTCTTCGGAGTCATCGAAATCCTTTTCCTGATGTACTATTTCGGCGTCATGGGAAGGCGTGAAAGGGGGAAGGAACGGCATGGCTGACAGGGAGAACCGGCTCGTCATCGTTACCCCTGAGGGGATAAGCATCTCCCTTGCGCTGGCCGGACCGGGTTCCCGGTTTATCGCCCTTGTCATCGATACCCTGTTCATCTCCGTCATAGCGGGCGCCCTCGCCAGGGTGAGCGGCGTGCTCACCCTGTTCAATCCCGAATTCAAGGCGGCCTTCGTCATGATTGCCGAGCTGGTGACCGGTTGGACCTATTTTATCGCGTTCGAATGGAGGTTCCGCGGGCAGACTCCGGGCAAGCGGCTCTTCAAGCTGCGCGTGGTGGACAAGGACGGATTTCAGCTCAAGCCCGCCCAGATTGTCCTGCGCAACCTCTTCCGCATCATCGATGCCCTCCCCTTCTTCTATCTCCTGGGAGGGGCCGTATGCATGTTCTCCCGAAAATATCAGCGCATCGGCGACATGCTCGCCGCAACGGTGGTCATCTACGACCGCCATTTCATCCCTCCCCGCATCGAGCAGATCGTCCCGGATAAATTCAACTCCTTCTATCTCCATCCCCACTTGATCTCCCGTGCCCGGCAGCAGATCACCCCTGCCGAATCCGCCATGCTCCTCAAGGCCCTGCTGCGGAGGGACCGGCTCCTGCCCGACCGAAGGGTGCGACTGTACAATGAACTCGCCGATTATTTCAAATCGATTGTCATGTTTCCGGTGGAAAATATCAGCAATGAGCAGTATCTACGCAACCTTCTCGGGATCCTCCATGCCAGGAAACGGTTCTGACGGATTGTCCCCGTTCGCCCCCTCAAGCAGTCCACACACCATGCGCAATGCCGTATCCGCATCGTCCGCCTGAAGGTTTCTGACCCGGCGGCCCAGGACGCCCCACACCTTTGGGTCGGTGGTTTTGTAAAGAGCGATGGTGGGGGTTCCCAGGGCACCTGCAAGGTGGCTCACCCCCGAATCATTCCCACAATAGAAAGATGCAGCGCCAAGAAGGGATGCCAGGGCGTTTGCGCTTCCAGGCCGTTCGATCCGCTCGCCTTCGAATTCCCTTACAAGATTCTCACCCTCAGCCGGTCCCACAATGAATCGCACATCACTATACCCTTGCCGGCGCACCAGGCGGGCCACCTCTTTGTAGAATACGGGGGGATAGTTTTTCCGGGGACTGCCGCTTCCCGGATGAATGAGTGCATATCCCCTCTTTTCCGTTCCCAGGGGAAAACAGGGACAGGGCATATCGATCGACACCGCAGGAAAACACGCCTGAACCGCTCGATAGTGGTGGAGGCTGACGTGCATCGGTTCAACGGGAAAGGGAGGGATGAGGATAACAGGCAGGCAGGCAGGCCTTTGCAGGCACTCGACCGTCCGTTTTCCTTCCGAAAGCCAGAGCACCCCGCCAAGGGGCGTACCAAGTTCTTCGGGTATGCAGGTGCCCGCAAAGAACCCGGCCATGCGGGATGATTCGGCATCCACAAAGGAATCGACCAGGCCGAGGGTGACTGCCAGGCCCATCAAGTCGGGACGGCCGATACCCATACAATGAATCCCGGTAAGCGCTTCCCTGAGCGCATGAACAGCCGGCCAGGTGAGGATGAAATCCCCCAGGGCACCCCGGTGGCAGATCAAAAACCGTTCCATAATGGCATTCCCCCAGGGCATCGGTTGGACCGCACGTGCACCGTTGGCATCTTTTGTTCTCAAAAAGTGCTAATCCGGTTTGGCACTTTTTTTACCGCATCCCTGTAAAGGGACGCAACTAATTATTTTATAAATTCTTTCCATCCTCACAACGCATGGCATATCATTTGCTCTTTAGATATATATACGGCACGGGACCAACTATCGTCAACAGATTACCCATTTCTCTTTCCCGTACTGTCATTGCCGCGCATGTTCGGCATGCGTTATTGGTGTATCGTTGTAATGTCCTCTTGTATGGACGTTTATATATAAGGTTTACCATTGTACCAGTACGGCGTTGCCTTGCTTTTGGGAGTATCCTGCTGCATCAGTACCAGCACCTCAACGTTTTTGAATGTATGAGAAACCGCTGCCTGCTCTCCATGTGACACCTTGCTTATGCGGACCTTTTCAATCAGGAACGCGGAACATTCCAGTGGAGATACTGCGAGCGACCGATCGGTAACTGGATCACGGTTGTAGGAAATCGGATGACAAGAGATTACGGCGGTTCCCGTGCTACTGGTGCAATGGCAGACCAAGAAAAGGGGCGGCGTATCATTACGCCGCCCCCTTTTCTTCTGTCATCTCCCCACAGTGCATGACGTTCGTCCCCTATATGATTCGGCGCTCTGGTGTACAGCCCTGCCCCGCCTTGTTTTCGTATTCAGCGATGCCGGGGCTCGACCATAATGACCTGCAGCATGGGGCTCCTTTGAGGCAGTTCAACCCTATCAACATGCAGCAGCGGCTTTTTCTGCGATGGGGGCCTTAAAACCCATCTTACGTGCAGCGCCATGACCGGATGCGGGAGTATGCTCATTACATGTATACCTTACGGATGCAGCAACAGACCCGGCGGCGGCATTCAACCGACCGGTGCGGACTGCTCATACACAATGAACTCGTGTCTCGGGGCATGCCCGTCAACCAGGCAAACATGCCCTACCACCTGTCAATACCTGCTGTGGGATGCCTCACCCGCTACAATACCACCGGCCTTCTGACCCCCCTTTCCCACCCCGCAACGTGTTATGCCGCTGCACCGGGCCGGCCTTCTTGTCCCCTTGTGAACGGCTGCTTGAATACGTGAACCGAATCCCTTTGACATGCTGTCTGTTGCGTATTAAATGATTACTATAGGTATTGTGTGAATATATGAGTCGAGAACAATCGAGGAGGAATGGCTACGGGATCATGCAAGAACGTGATCGTTGAAGAATCCCTCCCGGTCATGGAGGTATAGAGGACGTGAGCAAGGGCAAGGGAAAAAAGAGAAAGATTATGGTGACCCTGGACCCGGGCACCTTTCGAAAATTACTGGATATATCAAGAAGGTATGGGATAGCCCCGGAGAAGATGGCAGGGACCTTATTGAAACAGCAGCTTGTGATTATCGACGATGGACCGAAAGACAAGGCGAAAGAGGCAGCGTGAGCTGCCTGACGTGCGTCGACGGATCATTCCTTCCACGCCAAATTGCAGGTAGTTATAAGCGGTTTTTGCTCACCATCGTGTGTTTTGCCATGACAATCCCGGTCACCCGGCGATTGCTCACCGACTCGAGCAACCCAAGGGGAGAATGCGGGTCCTCAGGAGACGCTGATCGATCTCCCTGCGATTCTGCGCAGGTAGGTGACGATGTCCTCCGGCAGGACCCCGGTGACACGCACCTCCCGGCAATCGAAAAATTTCTTTATTTCGTTGATCTTTTGAATATTGCCGGGATCATCGATGAACACCTCGACCTTCCCGGCTTCCTTGCGTACAGGTGCCCACCGCCTTTCCGCAAAAAATTCCGGAGGGTGTTCTCCGAGCAGGGACGGATCGAGCACCACGGCGGGATCATAGTCCTTGAAGGGACAGTAGTAGAAACTGGAAAGGGACTCCAGGATGTCCTTTTTCTCGATGCGGTGTTCCCTTCTCAAGATTGCGATGATGTCCTCCTTGCTGTTCAAGGACTTTTCGATAATCCCCTCCAGTGCCTCCTCGGTGATCAGGCCTTTTTGAATCAGTGATCTGAACTGCTGCACGATCTTCTTGTGACGAAACGACTGATTGCGAATGCCGATCGCAAGGGACTTGGCGATCTCCTTGAGGGAAGACATATCGAAAAGGCCGAATTCCGCGCCGTTCTTCTTATTGATAAGCTGCACCACCCCGAGCAGTTCCCTCTGGAAGAGGATGGCCGAGGCCAGCACCTGCCGGGTGCGAAATCCGCTCTTCTGGTCGAATGTCTTGTTGAACCCAAGCTCCGCATCATGCCGCTTGAGCTCCTCCTCATCGTAGGCATCCGCTATGTCGATGAATGTCCGGGTAAAGGCGACGAACCCCGAAATGCTCTTCTTGTCGATTGTGACCCTGATCTCCTTGACCGAATCACCGATCTTGTACTTTGAAAAAAGCTCATTGTTCTTCGCGTCCACTGCATAGATGGTGATTCGGTCGGCGTCGAACAACTCGAGGATCTGGAACTGGAGCTGGAGAAAGATATCATCGAGATTTTCAGCGGTATGGATCTGATTGGTGATCCTCAGAAGCTTCGCCTTGTAAGCAAGTTCATCTCTCAATGTATCATGCCCGCCTTCCGGTCCTGAGGGTTTGGTGCCTATGACCATCCACGCGGTCTTCTACTACAATCATTCGTCATTTTCTGCATTTGGAATCATTGGGAACCCCCTTGGCAGACCGGCAGCAATTTCTCCCGCCACCTTCCGTCTCCGGAATGGGCGGCACCGCTCCGCAGGATAACGCAGCCGTTACTGCATCAATTTCTCCTGGGACCCTGCACTTTTCCAAATCAAATTCTGATGGCCGCGCAAAAAGTCGTCAAACCTGTCACTCCGGCGAAGGCCGGAGTCCAGAAGTAACAGAAAAAAATGGATTTCTTGTCAAACACGTAATGAAAGCATACGGCAAAATCGACCTTTTGGGATTCTATCAATTCTGATTCAACAATCTTTGAATCAAAGATTCACCCGCAGTTCATACAATCGTCATAAGTTTTTCATGGATGAGGTCGATAATAATAGTGCATGTCAAATAGGAAAGGAGACCTATGGCTGGCTTAAAATCCGGGATCGCCTTTCAGACAATCGACGAACTGGAGTTGTGCATATGCATCCTTTTCAATCGCATCAGTCGCTGGAAGGCCGTTGAAAGGTTCTTTGCCATGATCAGTCGCCTGGGCAACGGTATCTTCTGGTATGCATTGATGGCATTAGTGATCATCCTGGATCGCCCTCTTGGCATACGAGCTTCCTTCCATATGGGTATAGTAGCAATGATCGGCGTCCTGATATACACAATTCTCAAGAACAATATGGGACGTCAGCGCCCCTATATCTCCTGGCAGCAAATAAAACAGGGCACAGCACCCTTGGATTACTATAGCTTCCCGTCCGGACACACCCTGCAGGCCGCATTATTCACGATCATCGCAGTTTTCTACTACCCGGCCCTGGCATTGATTCTCATTCCATTCACCATTCTCATTGCCCTTTCCCGGATCATCCTCGGTCTACATTATCCATCCGACGTCATTGTCGGCGCCCTCATCG
>JBLIRP010000105.1:0-12452 GCA_049472355.1 bacterium
CAGCATGTAGTCGATCCCTCTGCTGCCGAGAACATTCGCAATCTCATGGGGGTCCGCAACCACTGCGGTTGTTCCCACGGGGAGGACCGCTCTGGCGAATTCAGCAGGCGAGAGCATGCTGCTTTCTATGTGCACATGACCATCGATAAAACCAGGGATGAGATAATCCCCTGCAATGTCAATGACATTTGGTCCGTTGTAGTGTCCCACACCCACAATCATGCCGTCGTGAATGGCCACATCCAATGGCTCGACCTCGCAGGAGAAGGTATTCACCACCTTGCCGTTTTTTAGCACCAATGCAGGGGGATACACGCCCCTTGCAACCTCGATCAGTCTTTTCAGATCCTTGCTCATCGTGTTATGCGAAAGTGCTTGTGTTGGGTGACAGCGTGCCGGAGCAGGGTTGTGCGATCTTCGCACTCCCTCTTTAGGCCGGTGAGGAATCGATTATTCATGGCGGTATGTCTTCCTATTGTATGATCCCGATATGCCATTTTAATTTTACAAACAATCAGAATGAAATGAAAGAAGTTCTTGCTGTGACGTTACACAAGACCTTTAATAACAAGACACGGTGGAGGCTCATAACGGCCTTTCCATGTTTTCGGGAAAGGGCACATTGAGGGCATTGCATCTCCCCTTATACGTCCCATCCGGCAGACAAACCCTCATGCCCCTCCGGGCCGCTATGAGGAATAAAAATATAATTTTCAATAAGATATGTGATATTTCCGGAACAAAGGAACGATGCTACTATGACTGTCGAGACTGTCGAAAAAGTCAAAATTTAGAATCTTAAGATCTCAAGCGGCCTGACTGTAATAGTCAGGATTTTTGGAAATTTGCAGCAAAAAGGATTTTCGACAGTCTCGTGAGATACAACGAGTAAAAAACACCACCTTTTTCGTCTATTGGTATATAAGGGTGCGATTGGACCCGATAGTAGTAACTGCTCAATATGCCTTTGAATTTGCCATAATAAAAGAAGGAAAAGGCGGCTTTACGTTCCTTCAGGATATCGGCAGTTACCCATGGTGATTTTTCTTCATCATCATTTCATCAAAAGGGGGTGAATCATAATGAGGCCTTTCAGTAAAAAGGGATTGTGGGTGATGTGCATGGTGGTCGTGTTGGCAGGGGGATTGTTCCTTATGGATCTCCCCATCGAAAGGGGTATTTCGACGCATCCACCTGCATCTGCGCAGATGGCGTATTCCACACAGGACGCTTTGTCCGCTGTCTCCCCATCTGGAATCCTTCCCGGCGATGTAATGTTTTCGGGGATGTCTTACGGGCTGTCAGCGCCGGGGGATGTTATGTTTGGGGCGGCTTATTTCGCTGGTGACATAATATTTCCCCGGAGTTCATTTGGCGGGCAAGGCACAAAACTTACCACCATCATGACCTGCGGGGGCTGGTGTCAGACCATGTCCACCTGTTCGTGGAATTGCGGGGCCACATTTTCATACTGCGGCACGGCAGGCTCCGGCAGTTGGACCGGACAGGGCACAACCATCAGCACCTGCGCCGGCAGCCAGTACGGAAGCTGCGGCGTGGGAACCTCCATGACATGCGGCAGTATGCTCGGAAGCTGCGGCCGCACCTCGACCACGTGCAGCGGTCTGTTCGGCGGGTGCGGTGGCATGGACACCACGAACACCACCTGCGGTTCATTATGGGGATGTACGTCCACCATGAAGACCTGCGGTGTTTCTTGTCCAATAAACAAGGATACGATGCTTGACTGCAGGATTATTGTCGGTGAGACTCAGTTGACTTGTATCGGATGCTCCGAAACCATGTTCAATTGTGAGAACACCAAGGATACGTGTAACATCTTAACATGCCGGACCCCCACCACTGGAACATGTGCGGGTAGTATAAGTTGCGGATCAACCATGAGCACCTGTGGCAATTGTTTATTCCAATTTACTCTTGAAACGACCAAATCCCCGGCCTTTTGATACAGGGTTTTCTGATGATGATGCATAGACATGGTTTTCCTTGAGATCCGAAGGGGGCATGTGGCGTATAAGAACATCGATGATGTGGTGGAGGCGGCAGATAAGGCGGGAATAAGCAAGAGGATACTCAGGCTGGTTCCCATAGGAAATATCAAGGGATAGATATTCGTGCAAGGAGAAGGAATGCCGTTCCGTTTTCTTGAGGATATTGCCACGGCGGATATCGCGTTCGAGGCATGGGGTGAAACGATGGAGGAGTTGTTCAGCGCCTGTGCCGAGGCCGTCATCGGTATAATGGCGGACGATGCGAACACCAGGGATGAGGAGATCAGGGAAGTGAAGCCTGATTTTGCGGTGTTGATGGGGAAGATTGCCTGGAAGACACCCAGGCTGGCGGGCATTGAATATATAGAGACCTATCATCCCGCTGCCGCGATGCGCTTCCCCGGAGCAAGGAAGAGGTTTGAGGAGATTTCAGGAAATTAAAACAGGATGCGGGCGGGACGATTTAATAGGCAGGGACGGGTCCGTAGATGCATGTGCCGGGTCATCCTGCATGTTTGTGTTTCCCGATACCCTTCAGCATGTCATCGCTCAGTTCATGCATCTCTTGACCGTAGATAATCCTCGGAGTAAGGGTGATCACCAGTTCGGTCTTTATCTTTTCATTGCGGGTGTAGCGGAAGAGATTCCCCAAGAAGGGGATTTCCATGAGTACCGGCACACCCGCGGCGGTCTTGTTGGCCTTTTCCTGCATAAGGCCGGTCAACACGACGGTATGCCCCGATTTTACCTTGACCACCGAACTGGATTCCCTGATATTTACAATGGGAATGGTGCCTCCCCCAATCGGATAGGGCCTTTCATCGACCTTTTCACTGATGACGGGATGGATATGGAGCGTTATCTCATCCTCTGCGCTTATCTGCGGGGTAACGTCCAGCAGCAGCCCCACGGTGAAGAATTTCACCGTATATGTTTCCGTGGTGGTCGTGGTGCTGGTCTCGGTTTCCCGCTCGAAGTAGACCTCTTCCGTTCCCACCTTGATGATGGCCTTCTGATTGTTTAATGTGGTCAGCCTCGGCCTGGAGATGATATTCATTGTGCCCTGCTCGGCGATAGCATTCAAGAGGGCGGTGAGATCCTTGTATTGAAAGCTGAATTCAAATACGGATGTGGTCATCAGTCCCGAGGTGTCCAGTGCAAATTTGGTGTTATCCCCCAAAAAACTGGTACCGGTTTCGCTCCCCACCAAATAACTCCAGTCCAGGCCCATCTGGTAGTCATCGGAAAGCAACACCTCCGCGATGGTGGCCTCTATGAGGACCTGTCTCTGAATGCTTCCCTCCACGGTTTCCAGGAATTCGGCAACATTTCTCAGGTTTGTCGAATAGTCCGTCACAATCACCAGGGAGGCCATTTTGTTGACGAAGAACGTTCCCTCCTCGGTGAGCAGGTGTTTGAGCCCCTTTTCGATCTCATCCCAAAGGTCCGTTTTCTCTTGATTGACGATCTTTGTGGGTTCTGCGCTTGCTCCACTCACCCCGCCGGGTGTCTTTGCCTCTATGATGGTTTTTCCTTCCCTGATTGTGGCCAGGTAGTTCAAGGCAAATATTCGTGTCTCAATTTTGGGTCTTGAGACATGAATGAAATTCCCCTCCTTTCTGTAGGTATAATTCAGGGGGGTGAGAATCTTGTCCAGGGCGTCCTCCAGGGTGACGTCCTTGAGATCCATGGTCACCCTTCCTGTGACGTCGGAATCCAGTATGATGTTGTAAGGGCTTCCCTTGGAAAAGCTCAATAAGACAGCCTTGAGATCCGAATCGATCATGGTGAGGAAGTAGCGTTTTTCTTTGGGATTGTTGGGATCGTGCGCTTCCAGGGTGACATGTTCCTCGGGTCCCGGCTCTTTGAACAAGGAGCCGGCCGGCTCCCCGATATCCGTTGAAGCCCGGTTATTTTCGGATTCATTGCTCAAGGGTATCGGCACGGTGTCCGATTGATCCCTTTCCATTGAATATTCCGTCGTCGTGGTCCCGGAAAAAAGCCGTGCCGCCCTTTTTTTGATCCCTGCACAGCCGATGCATACAGAAACCACTACAATACAATAAAGGCACCGTGTAAGATTCATTGTGTCCCTGTGAGATTCTTTGATCATTGTGCCTTTGACCTCAGCAGAATTTCCTGTGTTTTTCCATCCCTTCCGAACACCACCCGATCGGCCATGATATCCAAAACCTGAACATCTCCAATACGGTCGCCGATCGTCACAACATACGGGGCCCGGTTGATGGTGGCGGCCCTTTGTTCTTGGCTGATCAGGATGGAGTGTATTTCTAACGAGATCAGCTTATGGTGTCCGTACCCCTTTGTTGTTATGCCTTTTAAGGGATTTGTGGCGGCCTTCTTGGGATATGCCTTTTTACGCTTATGATACGGGTCCATTTCCTTTGGAAATATGAAGGGATCCTCCCCCCAGGCGAGCATCTTCTGTCGTTCTTTCCTGGCACTATCCTTTGTGGAACCGGGTTGTTCTTTCATTGTCTTTTCAAATTCCATCGTATCCGCAGGGTATGTTGTGGCCTCACCTGGTGTTTGCCCGGTTTTTTCCTTTCCTGAGGGTGCTACCAGATTATAAATGGCGTATCCTATCGCCAAGAAAAACAAAATGGTAAGGAATTTATTCGGTTTTTTCATGGCTGTTTTTTCTTCATAGTGTTGCGGGTTCTTTTTCAATATCATCCAAAAACAGAAGGATGCAGCTCAATTGGGCCCTGGTCTCCGGATAGGTCTCCGGTGAGCTCTTTATATCGATGGTGCTGTATCCTACCAAAAACGGCAGATCGAGGAGATCAAATAGAAAATGACCGATATCGAGATATTTTCCTTCCACGACCATGTCAAAGGCCATTTTGTTCAGCTCGGAGTCCTGCTCAGCGCCCTCGATGTCGGAAAACGAGAACTGGGGGCTTATAGAGATGATTCGGATGTCTTTCCCTTCGCCAGCTTCAATGACCTTGGACAATGCCGATGCGATATCCTTCCTGTATGGTAAACCATCAAGGATTGCGATGCACCTTTTTGAAATTTCAAGCTTTTTGGCGGATTCAAACATCGCGTGTGATGAATTATCCAAAAGCTGGTCATATTGCATTTGTATCAATCGTTGCTCCTCTTTGATCCTTTTCAATTCATTTTTTTTGGGTGCATACAGGAACATATACCATAGAAGGATCGTAACCAGGCTGATCTCCGCAAAAATTGCCGTCTTGTTTCGAATATCCAGCTTCATCTTTGTTCTCCGGACGTTCCCTTTGCTCGAAGGATAGAGGTGTCATCACTCCATATGACACCGAATCGTAAATCTTAGAATATCCTCCCCTGCCAAAACCTCCTTCTTCTTCTCCACAAGGACCGGTTTTTCGAAAAATGGCGATGAATCCAATGTCACCAAGAATTGAAGCAGATCCATTTCCATATCCATTCCCTTCCCGTACACCATGCCTTGTAGTTGCATCTGACCATCTTCAAAAACGCCCTTCTCATTGTGGGATGACTCAGGGGCGTATACGGCCAGACCTTCCAGCACGATGGATTCCGGGGTGACATTCGTCATTTCCTTGAGTATGAAGGGATCGATGATTTCCCGTTTTTCCAGTACATCCAGGGTTTCCTTGATCAATTTGTATCGACTGCTGTTCACCTGAATCCGGCCGGGATTCAATGCCAAATGGTGTTGCCGTTGCATATTCGATTTCAATTGATTGAGTGATTTTGTCTTGATATATACCCGGGCTGAAATTTCGGCATAGAGGATGATGCACAGAAGGATCATGAAGATCGCGGAGAGCCTGAACGCAGGGGTCAGTCGATTCATGGCCTTTTGATGTCTGGCCTTGGGTGGAAGCAGGTCAATGCCTTCATCCGTTTCCAAGGCCAGGCTGATCGCCTTCGTGAATAGCGGGGCCGATTTGGTGAACTCCTCCACATCGACGGAGACAGAGGAGAGGTCCAGTTTATCGAATGAATGGATGACCTCGACATCGGTGCTCAGCCGTTCCTGCATCATCTGAGACAGCCCTGCCATTGTTGCCGTCCCCCCGGTCAGATAGATCCTTTCAATCGTAAAATCGGGATGCTTCTCCTTGTAAAAGGAGAAAGACCTCTGGATTTCATTGATCAGCCGGTCCACCACCGGCATGATCCCTTCGATGCATGCCTGTGGCCCTTTCTTTTTCGAAAGGCCGCACTCCTTTTTTAATCCTTCCGCCTCTTCAAAGGGTATGGATGCCTGAGCGGCGATGGATTCGGTGATGCTGTTGCCGGAGGTGACGATTTCCCGTGCAAACTTCAGGGTATTGTCCTGAAAGATGGCAATGGAGGTGTTTTCAGCCCCGATGTCGATCAGTGCGATGGATGCACCGGTTTCCGTGATCCTCAAAATATTGCTCAAGGCAAAGGGCGTTGCGGTGATTCCCGGTATGTTCAACTCGGACTTTTCAAAGAGCCCGAGCATCTTGTGGATCAATTGCTTTGATGCGGCAACCACCATGACCTCTTTCTTTTTGGCTTCCCTCTCTTCTGCGTCTCCGGTTACCTTGAAATCAAAATAGGCATCTTCCATGGGAAACGGGACATATTTTTTGCTCGCCCAAAACACGGCGTTTTTCATCTTGGCCCCTGATAACCGGGCAATGCTGAAATTTTTGATCACCACATCCGAACCTGAAACTGCTGTAAATACGGGGGCATTGTCTCCGCTTTTGAGGATATCCATAAATGCACGGGAGCTTTCCCCTTCCTTGAGAAGGGAGCTTAGGATCTCTGCAATCTCAGCGGATTTTTCCTCATACGGTTTGCCTCTCAGATGAGATACGGGAACGATATGGAACGAGAGGAGTTTATTGGAATCCCCTTTTTTTTGGATCCTTACGCATTTGATCGAATCCGCGCCAATGTCCACGCCGACCTGGGTTTTGCCCATGCTGAGTCCGGATTCCAGGCTGTTTCTTAATGTCGTCAGACCAGGGCCGTTTTGTCCACTTGAAAGACCTGTCAATGATTCAAAGCGGCCTCTCAATGGTAATCGGTCTATAAAATTCTTAAATATATTCTCCATGGCGCCATACGTGCATCGAACAATGGTTCCCCCTGATACGCTTCAATGGGACATAAGCGGTATCAAAGGCATAGAGTGATAGAGGTATAGATATCCCCATGTACAGGGTTTATATCGTCAAATTCTTGTTTTTTCATCACAAAATGGTGGATCAAACGCTGAGACTTTGGTGCACTCCTCCGTGGCCTTCGAGGTTACTCAGGAGACTCTTGAAATGAGGAAATAACGATGGATGCAGGCGGGGTAGGGGAGATTGGAGATACTTTCGATCAAAAGACCTCAGTCCACACGGCCTTGACCAGACTTCCTCCTTCCCAGGTAAATCCCGGGGAATGACTCAGGACCTTGGCGCCCCAGTTTATATCCGGGCCTGCTCCGGCGCAGTCTTCGAACGTGATTTCACTGTGGGCTATGATGCTCCCGTCGATCCGGAAATCATCGGTTCTGATTACATTGACATGATCATCCGCATACAGGATGCCGGTTATGGCAAAATCATCGCAATCCGTTATGAATATGTCATGTCGTGAATAGACCATGCCCCGGATATCGACGTTCCGGGTGTTCCCGTGATCCTCTTCGAACGTGATGTCCGAACCCGCCACCAGGGCGGGATTGTCCCCAAAAGGATTGATGGTGATGTCGTTACACCCCTCGAACTTGATTTCACCTGTGGCCACCAGGGTGCCGTTGATGGTGATGTCGGAGCATTCCTCAAAAGTCACGTTCCCCCAGACAAAGATGATCCCCCAGTATGTCTTGTAGGATGCCTCGTCAACGTACCAGCCAGCGAATTTCATTGTAGCCGCATGAGCAGCGTAATAGCCGAAATCGCAACTGATGGTCGGAAAGATCTGCGTGTTGTTCGTCACAAAGGGGTCCTCAATGGAGAAGTTGGAGCAGTCTTCCATGGTCAAATCGTCTCTTGTGTAGAGGCTCTGCGGGAAATCCCGGTATCCTTCCGGCCATCCCCGGTGAAAGTCGCAGGCGACCTTGCGGGTGACATCGTCCACCGAGGCCACCACCCGTACCGTGGTACAGGTGGTGGTGGTGTTGGGATCGTAGTACAGGGAAATGGTGCCCCTATCGATGGGGATGTTCACGCGATCGGCATTGTTCGACCAGTCGGGGTCGTCCTTCAGGTCGAACCTGATGCAGAACTCCATGGCCCCCTCGCACATATAGAGGGCCTGGGCCGAGCGCAATGAATCCAGGGCGATCTGGATATCCGAGGAAAAGAGGGATACGGAGAATAGGGTGAGCATGGACAGGATCAGGATCACGAACACCGCAGCGATGATGCCGAAGCCTTGTTGTTTTTTCATGGGTTTCGTATCCTCGCTTCGGATTGATAGGAAAATGTCTGGCCGCCCTTTTGAAGACTGAGCCTGATGTTGACCCTTCGTATCTGTGAGGCACCTGCGGCCGGGTCCCCGTTGGGATCCAGGTAGGTAAACTGCAGCCCGTTTCCCGCCTGAAGATATCCGGCAAGGGGGTCGATGTTTCTTCTCAGGACGGTGCCGTCAAGACGGAGGCGGATGGTCTGGTTATGGATATCCGTAAACTGGAAGTCCGTGGCGTTGAACGTGGTGATCGTAGAGGGGTCGGCCAGGCGAATCTCCCGCACCATCCGGTTCATTGCCACACGACTGTTGCAGAGCAGCTCCTTGCGCAGGGTGATCATATGCCAGGATTGTATGGTGGTGGTTATGATGCTGGCCCCGACCCCGAACAATACGGCCATGACCACAATGGTGACCAGGATCTCGATCAGGGTGAATCCCTGTGTGCCGCTGTTATCGTATCGCATCAGTAATCCGCCAGTAGCGTGGTGAGTCTGATCGGTTCGATGCAGGGATGGTCCACAATCACCTGCACGATCTTGTACGCGGTGGGTGCCCCTGCATCTGCGGTCAAATTCGGAGGGTTTACATAATACCAGACCACCTGGTAGTCGTAATCATCAAACGGGGCGGCAAACGCGGTCTGCACGATAGCGGGAATGGTTGCGAATGCATGGGTGCCCAGGATCTCTTCCATCTTTCCCTCGCACAGGGCGGTTGCCACGCTCAGGCTTTCCCCGGCGGCGCTGTTTTCCAATACAGCGGTGTAGGATGCGGACAGCACGAGAAAACCCACTGAGGCAATCAGTATAAAGATAACGGCCTCAATAATGGTAAATCCGTTTTTCCTTCTCATTGGACCCTAATGGCTCCTGTGTTGGGGGCAATCAAAACCGCCATGGATTCCCCCTGGGATTGAAGGTTCACTACACCGGCAAAGACAAAGGCATTCCCCCAGAAATTGTACGGCCTTCCCAGGGAATCGAACTCGACCCTGTTTCCGAAGTTGGTATTCAGCAGGTTCACCCCGGCATAGGCGCCTTCCGTCTGGTAGCTCACGATCATATCCCCCCTGGTACAGGGGTCCTTCGCCCTGGTGGCGACGGTATTTTCCCACACGAAGTAGCTCTCAGTCACAGGATTGAAGGAGATGCCGCACCGTATCTGTTTGCTTATGGCGAGTTGCTGGGCATATTGAATATCCGAGGCAAGCTTGTTGGCCACCCCGAACAACTTCACGGTGTAGTAGGAGGTGAGTCTCGGTATTGCGATCAGGGTAAATACGAGCAGGATGGACAGGGTAATCATGATGTCCAGCATTGTAAATCCATTGTTTTTTTTGATCATATCCCTTCCCTGTCTCCATGTTTGCTGGAAAGATCGCTATCATCCCTCGCCCTGTGCAGGGCCGATTCACTACCATCCCTGTGACGTCCCTCACGTAGGCGCTTCCAAGCCTTTCATGTCAAGAAAATCCGTGATGAGGTCGCTCACCTCCCTGAGCCTGAAGTTCTTGGACAGAAAGTGCACCGCCCCCTCGAGCTGGCACATCTCCTTCATCTCCGATTGCACGGACACTATAATGACTGGAATATCCCATAGCTCGGAATTGGCCTTCAGCTCCCGTAATACGGCATACCCGTTTTTCTTGGGCATCATGATATCCAGGAAGATGAGATCCGGCCGGACCTCCAGGGCCTTTTTCAGGCCATCCTCACCATCCTCTGCAGTAACAACGCGAAATCCCAACATATCCAGATAGTCACTCAATAAATCCCGGATGTCCTTCTGGTCATCAATGCACAGTATCGTTTTATTCATGATATCACCGGTTCATGGGTTCATCAGCCATGGTCCCGCAGGGGCCATGGATCCAAAAGCAATACGCCTACCCTCGGAACAATCCCATGCCGCCTTGTGGTGCCATTAATCCCGGAAATCCGTTTTTTAAACAAATCTATGTTCTTATTTTATATCGTCTTTTTGTCTTCCAAGAATCCGTCCCGCATACGGCGCCTTATTCCCACTACAAGAATGACCCCGACAGTGATGAAGGTGATGAGCGCACCTGCAATGACACTCAAGGGCCGATACACGAACACTATCGTGTGATCACCCGGGGACAACGGCACCGCGCGAAAGGCAAAATCGGCCCGGAATATCTCCCCCTTGTCCCCGTCGATATAGACATGCCAGCCGGGATAGTAGGTCTCACTCAGGAACACCATCTTCCGGCGGTGCAGGGAGGCGGATAATTCGATCCGGTTCGGCAGATACCGGCTGATGATCACCTTCTCTTCAGGGGCATACCCCTGAGAGACCTGCTCGGCCCCATCCGTTTCGTTCCTCCCGGACGGTGCTGTCCCCGAAAAGGGATCCCTGTCCAGAAGCACGAGTTTTCCGGGATCAAATTGCCTGCTCTGGAATACCTCCTTGTATTCCTGCTCTGAACGGAGCACTCGATAGTCTTCCACCAGAAAGGCCCTGGGAAGACACCGCAGATTTTTGTAGATCCGCAAAGCCCCTTCCGGGTTTCCTCTATCCCCGACACTCTCCACCGGTTCCAATGCATCCCAATCCAGGGCGTGTTTGGATATGAGGTATTTGACATTCAACAAGGACAACAGGGGGATGCTCTTCATTGGTGGTGCATCGGCGATCAACGACCGGATCTTCTCGTAATGCCCGAGACGGATGACCTCAGCGCCATGGATGCTGTAGATGCCATGCAACAGATTGAGACCGGGCGTGATCTTCTCCTTATCCACCTTGATGGGATCGGAAAATGTCTCGGAATGATCGATGGGCTCATCCTGTGTTGTGGGAAGGGTAACCACCCGGAAAAGTGAGGGATCCTCCTTAATGATCCGGGTCGTCTCCGAAGGTTCATGGTATTTCCCTGTTTCGTACTTCTTGTAGAATCCCAGGTTGGCGAAAAAGAGATCCAGCACCAATAGGCCTACCAGGGCACAGGAAAATGCCCTTTTCCTGTGGCAGTATCGCCATCCAAACACCAGTATGGGTCCCAACAGGGAGCAAAAAAGGAGCAGTCGCTTGATATTGTGGATATTGATGAGGGGGAAATTATAAGCGGGTGGGATCATCCCGCGTGTTTCCATGAATGCCTGAACAGGGCCATGGTGAAAGCTCATGAGGCTCCATATACAGACGGTGCAGACACTCAGGAAAAGGGCCCCATGGATGATTGTCTGCGTGGTGTTGTTTCGATCCCTGATCTGGGCGCAGAGGCTGTCATAGCCCATGCCGGCCCCGACGGCGATGAAGAAGATGAAGATAAAGAGAAACTTGACCGGATATCGAATGGTATTGAAAAAGGGTACGTAGAGAAAGAGGAATCGATATACCGGTGTATTCCCGCCGAATGCAAGGAGCAGGGAAATCTCCATGATCAGGATCAGGGAGAGGGCCTTCCTCCTTTTTTCGATCAGGAAAAAGGAAAACAGGAGAAAGGGGATGATGCCGAGATATATGGTCTTTAGCCAGCTCTGATTCTGCCAGTATTTCTCGGATGTATGGGTGTACCCGTAAAGGTCGGGCAGAAAGAACTGTGCCACATCCTTCAGATCCAGAGACCACGTGACCGCCTCCTTATAATGCAGGCCTTCGGCCCGGATCGAATGGAAGGCCATTTCAAGGAACGGGAGTAACTGGACCGCAGCCAGAAGCAAGAAGATACAGACGATGAGCATGAGCCCCGGGCCCCTTTTTTTCAGGGGAGGGGGCTCAATACCGGTGCCGAAGGGATCCGGAATGATCGCAAGGATGAAAAGCAATAGAAAGGTCCCATACAGGATTTCAACGGCCCCGCCCAGGAACATCATGACCAGAAAGACCGCGGTGTATATCAGATACCTGGTGCGTCTCTTTTTGAGGTACTGGTGATATCCCCATAACACCAGAGGAAGCCAGATCACGGAGAGGAGATGAATGAGCAGATTGTGGACCGAAAGGAGATAGCCGCTCAACATAACGATCATTCCCCCGATGAGGGCGCCTGTGTCG
>JBLIRP010000106.1:0-11491 GCA_049472355.1 bacterium
TCCCAGGAATACGAAAAGGCCGCGCAACTCAGGGACAAGGAGCGGAAGCTCCGGATGGAGCTGGAGGAGAAGAACCGCTTCTGGCAGGAAGAGCAGAAGATGAAGCGGGTGGTGGTCAAAGAGGATGATGTGGCGAACGTGGTGTCCAAATGGACCGGGGTGCCGGTCTTCAAGATGGGGGAGGAGGAATCGGAGAAGCTCCTCCACATCGAAGAGGAACTCCACAAGAAGCTGATCGGACAGGACGAGGCGATTAAGGCCGTGTCCCGGGCGATCAAGCGGTCCCGCGCAGGGGTGAAAAATCCCAACCGGCCCATCGGCTCCTTCATCTTCCTCGGCCCCACCGGCGTGGGAAAGACCGAACTGGCCCGGTGTCTCGCGGAGTATCTGTTCGGGAGCCAGAATGCCTTGATTCGTCTCGACATGTCCGAATACACCGAGAAGTTCGCCGTGTCCCGGCTGGTGGGTGCGCCGCCCGGGTACGTCGGCTATGAGGAGGGCGGCCAGCTCACCGAACGGGTGCGGCGCAGGCCCTATTCCGTGGTCCTCATCGACGAGATCGAAAAGGCCCATCCCGAGGTCTTCAACATCCTCCTGCAGGTTTTGGAGGATGGCCATCTGACGGACAGCAGCGGAAGGTTCGTCGATTTCAAAAACGTCGTGGTGATCATGACCTCGAATGTTGCAGCCAAGCATATCGAGAAGAGGGTGAGCGTGGGCTTCAATCCCCAGGATGATGAAATCAAGGCCTACGAGAGCATGAAACAGCTCGTCATGGGTGAGATAAAGCACACCTTCAACCCGGAGTTCCTGAACCGGGTGGACGAGCTCATCGTGTTTCATTCCCTGGAAAAGGAGCACCTCAGGCTGATCATCCACCTCCTGATCGATCAGTTGAATATCCAACTGGAGGACAGGGATATGGTGATCGAGCTTTCCCCGGAGGCGGAAGAGTGGCTCCTGGAGAAGGGGTATCAGCCCAAATACGGCGCCCGACCCCTCAAGCGGTGTATCCAGCGATATGTGGAGGATGCGCTGTCAGAGTATCTTATCAAGGGCAAGTTCAAGGAAGGCGACCGTATCTTCGTTTCGGTGAAGGACGCCGACCTGGTAATGACCCGCAAGGGCAAGAAGATAAAGGAAGAGATCGTCGCCGGCAAGGCTGGGTGGGTAGACAAGGAATGAAGCGCCTGCACATGGGAATGATGCGGGAAAGACTGACGAGATGCTGACGCGCACGCGGGCCATCCCTTGTGCCTTTCTTCTCATCCTGTTTCTGGCCGGTTTCGTTCAGGGCGCCCAGCAGGGCATCCCGGTGCGCGCCATAGAGATCAGGGGCAACCGGATCATTGAAGAGGCCACCATCCGGCACCAGATTCGAACCAAGGTAGGAACCCCCTTCTCACCATTCCTCGTTCGCAAGGATATCGCCAATATCTATACAATCGGATACATCGATGATATACGCGTGGAGTCGGAACCCTTCGAGGGCGGGATACGGCTCATCTACTGGGTCAGGGAAAAGCCATGGATCAAGGGAATCATCTTTGAGGGAAACGAGGAGATAAAGGACGACACCCTCAAGGAAAAGCTCGGCGTAAAGGAAAAGACCTTCCTGGACAAGGGGGCCATCGCCCAGGGGATCACCGCACTCATGCAGCACTACTACGGCGAGGGGTTCTATCTTGCCGCCATCGATCACCGGATCGAAGAGGTGGAGGAGGGGTGGGTCAACCTTCATGTCGTCATCCAGGAGGGTAAGAAGGTAAGGATCCGCAGGGTCGTCTTTTCCGGCAACGAGCATTTCAGTGACAGGACCTTGCGAAAACAGGTCATCACGCGGCCGCACGGCCTTTTTTCGTTTCTCACGAAAAAGGGGTTTCTCAACAGGGATGTGCTGGAGGAAGACCGCATACGGTTGCAGAATTTTTACCTGGACCGCGGCTTCATCCACTGCCGGGTTTCCTCACCCACGGTGGAATTCGACGAGCATCGTCGATACCTCACCATTACCTTTCCTATCGAGGAAGGGGAACGGTACACCGTGAAAGAGGTCTCCGTTGCGGGCAACAATATCCTCACCACCGAGGCCCTGCAGGAGATGCTGCTGGTCAAACCCGGTGACGTGTACTCACGGTCGGAGATCAGCAGGGACATCACGCGCATCACGGACGCCTACGGAGAAAAGGGGTATCTTACCTCGGAGGTGTTCCCCGGGATCGCCGAGGATACGTCTGCCCGCACCGTTTCCGTTGCCTACAAGATCCGGGAGGGGTCCCCTTCGTTTTTGCGGTGGATCGACATCTCCGGGAACACCAAGACCAGGGACAAGGTCATCCGCAGGGAGATGCTCGCAAAGGAGGGGGATCTGCTGGATACCGGGCGGATGCGGGAGAGTTACCGGAGGATCCGCACCCTTGGTTTTTTCGAGGAAATGGACCTGAAGACCACGCCTACTCGGGTGGAAAACCAGTTCGATCTCGAGATAACGGTGGCGGAGCGGCTTACCGGGCAGATCAGCCTGGGTGCGGGGTACAGCTCGGAGGAGCACGTGGTGGGGACCTTCGAAATCACCCAGGGCAATCTGTTCGGTCGCGGCCAGCGATTGTCCGCCTCCGCCGAAATGGGCGGGGAGCGGCAGACGTACAATATCAGCTTCACCGAGCCCTATTTCATGGACAAGCCCCTGCTCACCGGGTTCAGGCTCTACTACGATATCAAGGAGTACGACCGGTACACCCGCAGTTCCCGGGGGGGGGACGTGCATTTCGGCTTTCCCCTTCCCCTGAATTTCCGCTATTACACGGAATATACCTATGAAAAGGTGAATATATACGACATCGAACCGGCTATTCTCGAAAAGAGGCATATGGGAGAGGACCTCACCCTGTTCGAGAGGAGCCTCCTGGATGCCGAGGGGTTGACCTATTCCAGCAGCCTGCTGGTCGCCTTCTCGCGGGATACCCGGGACGACCGGTTCCGCCCCACCTCGGGGTCCATGAATCGACTCGCCTTCAAGTATGCGGGAGGGTTCCTGGGAGGGGACAACTGGTTCTATACCGCCAACATGGACAGCGGCTGGTATGCGCCCCTGCCCTGGTGGAAGTTCGTGCTGGCCCTGCACGGCAACCTTGCCTATGCCAGCGGACACGGCGATCGGGATCTCCCGGTGTTTGAGCGGCTCTACTGCGGGGGGACGAATACCGTCAGGGGCTACCAGCAGCGCAGCATCGGCCCGCTGGACTGGGACGGCAATCCCACCGGCGGGAACAAGAGGGCGGTGTTCAATCTGGAGGTGCACTTCCCCATCTACGAGGCAATGGGCGGGCTGGTCTTCTTCGATGCGGGCAATGTCTTCGACGAGGAAACCCACCTGTTCGCCCACTCGCTCCGGATGAGCGTGGGTATGGGGATGCGGATCTTCACCCCGATCGGGCCCATGCGTCTTGACTGGGGACATAAGCTGTTGAGAAGACCGGATGAGACAGCGGCGGATTGGCACTTTGCCATCGGGACCTATTTCTGAGAGCATCACCCGGACGGTTTGCCCGTCCGTGGGACCACAACGACAACGATCACGGAATGTAATTGCTCATTTTCAGATGGGAAGGGGAATGTATCCCCCTTCACCGTCAGAGGTTTTGAGCAGTTACAGAGAAACGTGAGAAAGAGAGGGGAGCATGAGGTATCGTATCAGGGATCGAATGAACGTATGTCTTCTATGTGTTATGCTTTTGACAATCCTTGTGTGTGCCTGGACTCAGGGCGCGTGCGGGGCCGACCTGAAGATCGGCTTCATCAACAGCCAGCGGATCATCGACGAATCCAGGGCGGGCCGGGAGACCACCAAAAAGATGGAGACGTTCAAGACGGAGAACATGGAGAAGCTCGAAGGCATGAACAAGGAGATCGAGGGCCTGGAACAGGATCTCAGGAAGAAGGAGTTCGCCCTCAGCCCGGAAAAGAAAAGGGAGATCGAGGATTCTATCAGGCAGAAGAGACTTGAGCTCAAATTCTTCAAAGAGGACAAGGAAAAGGAGCTCAAGGAGCTTTTCTATCAGAATCTCAAGAACGTGGAAAACGAGGTGCTCTCCATCGTCCAGCGGATAGGCCAGGAAGAGGGGTTCGATCTGGTCCTGGGCCGGGACGAGAGCGGGATATTGTATGCAAATCCGAAGATCGATATCACCGACAAGGTAATACGGATCTATGACCAGCAAATCCAACAATAGTCATGAGTATACGCTTCGGGAACTGGCGGAGAGGCTTCAGGGGAAGGTCCTTGGAGAGGGCGCCGTAACGATCCGGGGGATTGCCGGGCTGGAGGAGGCGCACGCCGGCGACATCACCTTCCTGGCGAACCCCCGCTACCGGCCGCTCGTTTCCCAGACACAGGCCTCCGCGCTCATCGCATCCCAGGAGGAGCCCTCGTTCGGCGGCCCTATTCTCCAGGTGCCGGACCCCTACCTTGCCTTTGCCATGCTCCTGGAGGCGTTTTATCCGCCTCATGGGCACGTACCCGGTACTCACGAGACCGCGGTGGTCCAGCCCGATGCCCGGATAGGGGAAGGGGTGTGCATCGAACCGGGCGCGGTGGTTGCCCACGGGGTCGAGCTGGGGGACAGGGTGTGGATCGGCGCATGCGCAGTGGTGGGGGAGGACTCCAGCATCGGCAATGACACCCGTATTCATCCCAATGTCACCATTTACCCCGGTACCCGGATCGGGGAGCGCGTGATCATCCATGCAGGCGCCGTCATCGGCAGCGACGGCTTCGGGTATGCGCGCAAGGACGGGCTCCCTTACAAGGTCCCGCAGGTCGGGGGGGTGGTGATCGAGGATGATTGCGAGATAGGGGCCAATGCCACCATAGACCGGGGCACCCTGGGGGATACCCGCATCGGCAAGGGCACCAAGATCGATAACCTCGTCCAGGTCGGCCACAATGTATCCATAGGCCCCTACTCGATCCTGGTTGCCCAGGTCGGGGTGTCCGGGAGCGCACGCATAGGAAAGGGTGTGGTGCTGGCAGGCCAGTCGGGCGTGGCAGGGCACATCCAGATCGGCGACGGGGTGACGGTGGCAGGGAAATCTGCTGTCACCAAGAGTATCCCCGCGGGCGAGACCGTGGGGGGATTCATGGCCTTTCCCATTCGCGAATGGCGCAAGGCGGAGGCCGTATACCGGCACCTTCCCGATTTACAGGACGCCTACCGGAGGCTGACGAAAAGGCTCGATGCCCTGGAGGCCCTCCTCAGACAGTCGGGTCAACGCCCCTCGTGAAAATGCTCAAATACCCTCCGGGCGGTATTCCGGTCGATCCCCGGCACCGCGGCGAGGTCTTCCTCGGTTGCTTTCCTGATCGCCTCAAGACCTGAAAAATGTCTCAGGATCATTTGCTTCCGCCTGGGTCCCACCCCAGGGATTTCATCCAGGCCGGAGGAGAATGCCCTCCTTTTCCTGCGCGTCTTCTGATAGGTGATGGCGAAGCGGTGCGCCTCGTCGCGTATCCTCTGGAGGAGCTGCAGGGTGGGGGACCGGTCGGGGAATGCGAGGGGATCGGTCCGGTCCGGTGAGTATATCAACTCCTCGCGTTTTGCCAGGCTGATCACCGGCTGGTCCGGCAGACCCAACTCCCTGAAAACCCGCAGCCCGGCCTGCAGGTGCCCCTTGCCCCCGTCGATAAGGACAAGGTCCGGCATCGGTACCTGCTCTCGCCCAAGCCGCTCATAGCGCCTCTTCAGCACCTCCGCCATCATGCCGTAATCATCGATCCCTTCGACGCCCTTTATGCGGAAGCGCCGGTATGCCGACTTGTCCGGCTCCCCATCCCGCCAGCAGACCATGGATCCCACTGCCTCGGTGGGACCCAGGTTTGAGATATCGAATCCCTCGATCCTCCGGGGAGGCCGGGGCAGGTGCAGGTCCTCCTGTACCTGCCGCAACAGATCCTCCCCTTGCATGCGGCCATCCTCCACCGGCACCTCCAGTTCCAGGGCGGCATTGGTCTGTGCCATGAGGAGGAGCCTTTTTTTGTCCCCGCGCCGGGGCGCCTGGATGGTGACCTTTGTCCCCCTTTTCCGGGAAAGCCATTGCTCCAGCAGGTCCCGATCGGACGGCATGGCCTGCACCAGCACTGTCGGGGGGATCGATTTTCCGGATTGATAGAACTGCTCCAGTATGCCCGCCATCAACTCCCCCTCGGGGATATCCTGCACCCCTGCAATGTGCAGGGATTTCCTTCCGGTCATTCTTCCGAAACGGATGAAGAAGACCTGGGCACAGGCCCGGTTCCCTTCCCTGGCAAAGGAAAAACAGTCATAATCCTCGCACGTGGTGCTGTACACGTGCTGTTTTTCGAGGCAGGTCTCCACTGCCCGTATCTGGTCCCTCAGGGTGGCTGCCTGTTCATACCGCTGCGCATGGGCGGCCTCCTCCATATCCCTGCGCAGCATTCGTATCAGGTCATCCCTTTTCCCCTGGAGAAACAGGATGACCTCCTGCATCAATTCCCGGTACCGTTCCCGGGTGATCAGCCCTGCGCACGGGGCGCAACACAACCCGATCTGGTGGTTGAGACAGGGGCGCCCGGGATTTTTGGGCATCGGCCCCTGGCAGCGCCGCACCGGAAAGATGCGGTGAATCACCCGCAGCGTCTGCCGAAGGGCATGGGCGGGGGTGTAGGGGCCGAAATACCTGCCCCCGTCCCTTTTTATCCTCCTCACCACGGTCAGGCGCGGGAACGGCTCGTTCATGGTGACGCACAGGTGGGGATAGTGCTTGTCGTCCTTGAGCACCACGTTGAACCGGGGGCGGTGCCGTTTGATGAGGTTGCTTTCCAGGATGAGGGCCTCCAGCTCCGAACCGGTGACAATGTATTCCAGGTCACGGATGTGGGAGGCGAGCAGCTCTCGCCGCGGATTGGGATCAGGGGCGGGACGCAGATAGGACATCACCCGCTTTCTCAGGGATGTCGCCTTGCCGCAGTAGATGACGGTTCCCTGCTCATCCTTGAAAAGATACACCCCCGGCAGGTCCGGCAGGCCGGCGGCCTTTGCCGCGAGTCCTCGGATGACCGCCATGGGGACCTACTTTTTTACCAGGAGATGAAAATCGGCTGCGTTGTCGTCCTTTTTCATACCCAGGGATGTGGCGCAGGCGCTGCACAGGTACTCGTACTTGTTCCCGTCAGGCAGCACCAGGAGGAGCCGCTTCCTCACGGGCATGGCCCTCTTGCACTTGGGGCAGTAAAGGGAGTATGCCTCGAATTCCTGGTAGGCGTCTTGTCTGGTCATGAATGAACCTCCTTGAGTCGTTTCATGCCCGAATCTACATATCTTATTGTATCATATCGCAGTTTGAATCGTCCATGGCATCCACCGTTTCACTGCTTCAGTCGGATGACCT
Source organism: bacterium (assembly GCA_049472355.1). GTDB lineage: Bacteria > SZUA-182 > SZUA-182 > DTGQ01 > JAFGSM01 > JBLIRM01. The sequence goes on from JBLIRP010000106.1 coordinate 7,408, forward strand.
CGAAGGGGGCCTCTTGATCGGCCTGTTTCATGCGCTTCTGGACAATGAGGGTGGAAACGCCCCGCTCCTTGGCGATTTGGATGATCCTGTCGGCGGAGGGCCCCTTGAGGATTCCCACCTCCACCTCCACCCCCCTTTCCCGCGCCTGCTCCTCTATGTTCCGGAGCGCCCTCTCGATTATCCGTGCTCGCTGCTCCTTGATCTCACTCCGCAACTGCTCGGTGATGGCGCTTCCCATGAAGCCTATGTCTGCGACCATCTCGCCCACCTTTCGCGAGACATCCTGGTCCCGCACATCCAGGATTATGAGCCTGGCCTTCTCGCCGGCGGCGCGTTCTATGGCGAACCGGGCGACCTTCTCCGATATGGATGTTGCCGAGAATACCACCATGATTGTATTCATACCATCCTCCCGTCAGATCACCAGACCGATGATCGGCCAATAGAGTAAGGCCAGGATAATGAAAAGGATAAGCGACAGCACATTGAGCAGCAGCCCGGGCTTGATGACCGCACCGATCTCGTAGTACCCCGATGAATAGGCAATCGCATTGGGGGGGCTGCTTATGGGAAGGATGAACGCCAGGCCCGATGACACCGCCACGAAGTAGACCATGACCGGCGGATCGATTCCCAGGCGTCCGCACAGGCTCAAGGCAACCGGGAGAATGATGGCGACGCAGGCCACGTTGCTCACCCCTTCGGTGAGCAGCTTCGCGGCAACCGCGAACAGGATGAGGGTGAACAGGGGGGTGCGCGGCCCGAACGCGAGGAACTTCTCGACCATCCACGTCATCGCCCCGGTGTGTTCCAGCGCCTTTGCCGCGACCACCGCCCCTCCGTACATGAGAATGACCCCCCAGTTCACGTAGCTGTGCACATCCTCCCATTGGAGACATTCAAACACGAACAACACCGCGACCGACAGGAGGGAGATTACGGCCAGTCCCAGGGTATGACTGGCGAAGATCCACATGCCGATGGTCAGCACCAGGATGGCCAGGACCCTTTTTTCCAGGTGCGTGATGGGCCCGATGCGGGCGAGATCCTCCCTCAGCCTCTTCCCTGCGGAGCTTACATCATCGACGTCGATGGTGAAGGAGATGAGGAGAACGCAGTAGCATGCGGCAAGGAGCACGAAGCAGAGGGGACAGACCGCCTTCATCCACTCGAAGAAGCCGATGGTGGTGCCGAATTGCTCCTCCAGTATGGCAAGGGCGAGGGGATTTCGTGCCCCTCCCAGGAGCGTGCCCACGCCGCCGATGATCGCGCCCCATGCCATGGCAATGAACATGAGCGCCCCGAAGCTCGAATCGAGGGGGGACAGATCGAGGCTTGCGGCGATGCTCCCGATCACCGGGAACATCAGGGCGGCCACCGCATGCTCCGGTATGATGAAGGACATGAGCATGCAGGTCACCAGTATGCCGAGAATGAGCATGCGCGGGCTCCGGTCGAAACGGCTCAGGAGCAGTATGGCTATCCTCCTGCTCAATCCCGATTTCATCAAGGCGGTGGCGATGATGAACGCCCCCAGGATGAAGAATACCGCCTGGTTGCCGAACAGGGCGAATGCCTGGTCCGCCCTCATGATTCGCAGCAGGGGGATGAGGGCGATGATCAGGAGCCCGGTCACCGACAGGGGGAGGGCATGGGTGGTCCAGAGGACAACGGCAATCACGAAAACGGCTATGGCCCGACTTCCCTCCCCTGTCAAACCGGGAGGGGCGGGAAGGATCGTCGAGGCCGCAAGCAGGACTACACAGAGGCCTATGATGAAGGTGGCGTATGCTCGACGGCTTGTTTTCATCAACGATCAATTATAGTGCATTTCGGCCCCTGTTCAAAGAGGGCTGTTGCATTGAACGGCCGGGGGAGGGATGGTATAATGATACTCTAATCGTAATACACTTTGACCCATGGTGAGGAGAGAGACGGTGCCAAAGGACAAGCGGGTCACCATCAAGATACCCAGGCATCTCTATGAGCGGCTCAAGCAGATGGTCGAGGGCACCGGGTTCAGCAGCGTCAACGAATTCATTGTCTTCGTCATGCGGGACATTGCCTCCGGGGGGAGGCTGGACCAGGAGGGCGGCCTGAGCAAACAGGAGATCGAACAGGTGCGGAAGCGATTGCGGGCACTGGGGTATCTGCCGGACGAGAACAGGCGGCACCCACCAAAGGATTGCGGCCGGCAGGGCGGGGCTGATGAGGAGATTTACTCCGTTGAGGAGGAGGAAAAGATCAGGAAACGCCTGAAGGACCTTGGCTACATATGAACCGATGGGATTGAACATCAGACGCTTGTTCAGAACGCAGCGGGTGTTCGTGTTGAGCCTGGACGGGGTCCCCTGTTCCCTGGTGAGGAGCGAAATCGCCGCGGGAATGTTTCCCTGCCTGAGGGACCTCTTTCAAAAGGGTTCGTTCATGCGGATGGATTCGGTGCTCCCTCCGGTATCCTCTGTTGCATGGTCCACCTACATGACCGGTAAGAACCCCGCCGGCCACAACATCTTCGGGTTTATCGACCGTGATCCCTCCACGCTCAAGCTCTTCATCCCCACCGGGTGCCATATGAAGGCACAACCGCTCTGGGAGCGGTTGAGCGAGGCGGGGAAGAGGGTCGTGGTCATGAACGTCCCGGTCACCTCCCCCCCCAGGCCGGTGAACGGCATCCTCATTGCCGGTTTTCTGGCCACCGATATCGAGAAGGCGGTCTATCCCCCGTCCCTTGTTCCCCAGCTCAAGGAGTGGGGGTATCAGATCGACATCGATGCCCAAAAGGCGCGCGCGGACCGCTCCTTCTTCATCGAGGACCTGAACAGGTCCACCCGGAAGCGCCTTGCCGTTGCCACCCGTCTCATGGAACAGGAGCCCTGGGACTTCTTTCACCTCCACATCATGGGTACGGACCGGATCAATCATTTTCTGTGGCGGCGCTGGGAGGACGGGGACCCCTGCTTTGCGCCCGCATTCGAGGAGTACTACCGCTCGGTCGACCGCTTTATCGGCCGGACCCTGGTCCCGTTTCTGGACACGAAAAAGGGGGTGAGCCTGGTCATCCTCTCCGACCATGGATTTTGCCGTCTCCACCGGGAGGTGTTGCTGAACCGCTGGCTTGAGGAGCGGGGATGGCTGAAGATGAAATGCCGCAGCGCGCAGTCCGTGGAGGATATGCATCCCGACTCCACGGCATACAGCCTGATACCGGGGAGGATCTACCTGAATCTCCAGGGCAGGGAACCACAGGGAAGGGTTACGCCCGACAAGTACCGGGAGACGCTGGAGATGCTGCGGGAGGCGCTGTTCGATCTCAGGGACCCGGAAACAGGCGACCGCATCATTGCATCCGTGCACCTGCGCGACGAGATTTATAAGGGCGCATACCTCATGCAGGCGCCCGACATGGTGGCGCTGCCCTGCCCGGGATACGACCTCAAGGGAAACGTCAACCAGCCGGCACTCACCCGGGAAAGCGACCTCGAGGGCATGCACACCTTTGACGATGCATTCCTTTTTGTCAGGGACCGGGAGATACGCAGGGAGCGCTTCTCCATCCTCGATGTCACGCCGACGCTCCTCGATTTGCTGGGGTATCGTCCCTCCCGGGACATGGAAGGCAGGTCCCTTCTATAGCACGATCCAATGGGCACTTATTCGCTCTGTCTGACGAAGTTGAGAGTCGTGCTTCCATGGCCTTTATATTGCCGGAGGGGTAACATAGTAGCGTCGCTTCGCTCCGCCTGGCAAGCTTGGTTAGTGGGGGCGTGAGCCTTTTTCTACTCGGGAGAGTAACATAGTGCGTCGCTTCGCTCCGCCTGGCAAGCTTGGTTAGTGGGGGCGTGAGCCTTTTTCTGCTCGGGAGAGTAACATAGTGCTTCGCTTCGCTCCGCCTGGCAAGCTTGGTTAGTGGGGGCGTGAGCCTTTTTCTGCTCGGGAGAGTAACATAGTGCGTCGCTTCGCTCCGCCTGGCAAGCTTGGTTAGTGGGGGCGTGAGCCTTTTTCTGCTCGGGAGAGTAACATAGTGCTTCGCTTCGCTCCGCCTGGCAAGCTTGGTTAGTGGGGGCGTGAGCCTTTTTCTGCT
>JBLIRP010000107.1:0-11182 GCA_049472355.1 bacterium
GGTCGCCGCCCTGGTGCCGCGGGCCGAGATCGAGGGAGAGAGGGGGGATTCCCACATGGGGCTGCAGGCCCGCCTCATGTCACAGGCCCTCAGGAAGCTGACCGCGGCCATATCGAAATCCAAGACCAGCGTCGTCTTCATCAACCAGGTCAGGGAAAAGATCGGCGTGATGTTCGGAAATCCGGAGACCACCACGGGGGGGCGGGCATTGAAGTTCTATGCGAGCATCCGGCTGGATATCCGCAGGATCGGCTCCATCAAGAAGGGGGAAAACACCATCGGAGGCCGGGCCCAGGTAAAGGTGGTGAAAAACAAGGTGGCGCCCCCATTCAAGGCCGCCGAATTCGATATCATGTACGGCGAGGGCATCTCCCGGGAGGGGGATCTCCTGGATGTGGCCACGGAAATGGGGATCATCCAGAAGCTCGGGACCTGGTTCAGCTACGGGGAAGAACGGATGGGGCAGGGCAGGGAGAATGCCCGCGGTTTCCTGAAGGAGCATCCGGATATTACGGATCAGATCGAACGGCGGATAAAGGGTGAGGGCAGCCCTCCGGCACCGGCAAAGGAGGAGGCAAAGGCGGCCTCCAAAAAGGCGGCTGCGACCGCATAGCAGGCCGGCGCCCTTTTCCTGTATCTCCGAATGGTACATGAAGGTTTGCAACTAATTATCTGTTTTTATAAATTTCATTCCTCGTTGTGATCACCGTATCAAGACGGATAGACGAATAATTCCTGCATACGAAAACGTGGATGGATGTAGAGCACGATTTTCAGAGGGCGAAGGAGCTGGCCATCAATTACCTCTCGTATCGCCCGCGCAGTTCCAAAGAGGTACGAACACACTTGGTCAGGAAGGGATATCCCGTGCCGCTCGCCGACCGGGTGGTAGACTATCTCCGGGATGCCCGCTACATCGATGATCAGGATTTCGCCGCGAAGTGGTATGTAAGCCGCGTGCACAAAGGGGGGTATGGCCCGGTGCTCATTGCCAGGGAACTCGCGGCAAAGGGGATTCCCGCCGGGCTTTGTTCGGCCCTCCGGGCACGGTTTTATCCTCAAGAGAAAGAGCAGGAGGAGGCCCGCAGGCTTGCGGAAAAAAGGTGTCCCGAAGGATCGCGGGATCCCCGCGAGCGAAAAAGGGTCTATGAATTTCTCCTGCGCAGGGGTTTTTCGCCTGAGGCCGCACACGAGGCGGTGGGATTGACCGCCGCCGGCGAATAATACTTTGAAATTCAACAAATTAAAAGGATGAGGATACATGACGAAACCATTGACCATAGGATTGATCGGGTGCGGCACCATCGGCACCAGGATCGCCCAGGCCGTTGATCAGGGGGAGGTTGCCGCGGTCTTGCAGGCGGTGAACGACATCGAGCGGGAAAGGGCCATCGGGCTGAAGCGGGGCCTGACGCATCAGAATCCGGCGGTGACCGACCTGGAGGGCATCTTTTCCATGGTCGATCTCGTGGTTGAGGCCGCCTCGCGTGGGGCGGTCTCGAAGGTGGTGCGCCTGGCGTCCAAGTTCAAACGGGACTGCATGATCATGAGCGTGGGCGCGCTGCTGGGTGCGGAGCAGGTGATCGAGGAGGCGAAACGTGCGGGTATACGCATCTATTGCCCCTCGGGGGCCCTTGCCGGGCTCGATGCCGTGGCTGCGGCCGCTGTCGGTCGCATCGACACGGTACGCCTTACCACCATCAAGCCGCCCCGGGCATTGAGGGGGGCCCCCTACGTAACGCAGAGGGGGATCGACCTGGATGGCCTCACCGGGGAGCAGGTGATCTTTGAGGGAACCGCCCTGGATGCGGTCCCGGCCTTTCCAAAGAATATCAATGTGGCCGCGGCCCTGAGCCTTGCCGGCATCGGTGCCCAAAGGACCATGGTACGGATCGTGGCGGACCCCAAGGCCACGAGAAACATTCACTCGGTCGAGGTGGAGGGCGAGTTCGGCAGGCTGGTGACCAGGACGGAGAACCTGCCCGCACCCTTCAATCCCCGCACCAGCTACCTGGCGGCCCTTTCGGCTGTTGCCTGCCTCAAGCGGATTACCGCCTCTCTCAGGGTGGGGGGATAAGGGATGGCATCATCGGGACTCCTCATACTGGATAAACCCCACGGCATCCCCTCGTTCAAGGCGGTGCAGGCGCTCAAGCGGCGGTTTCGCTGGACAAAGGCCGGGCACGTGGGCACACTGGACCCGCTGGCCACCGGGGTGCTGCCCATCTGCGTGGGAAAGGCGACCCGGCTCATTCCCTACATCATGGAGTGCGAAAAGGGGTATGAGGCCCTCATACGTCTGGGGGCGGAGACCCTTACCCAGGACCGGGAGGGTGCGGTCACCCGCATGTACTGCGGAAGGCGATACCCTTCACCGGGCGAGGTGGAGGGGGTGCTCGGGCGGTTCAGGGGGGAGGTGGAGCAGGTCCCTCCCATGTACTCCGCACTCAAGTACAAGGGACGGCGGCTCTACGAGTGGGCGCGCGACGGCAAGGATCTCCCCCGGAACCCGCGGATGGTCCGTATCGATACGATTACCTGCCTGGCCTATACCTATCCCTTCCTCCTGGTGGACATCACCTGCGGAAGGGGCACCTATATCAGGTCCCTGGCAGCCGACATCGGCAGGGCTCTCGGCACCGGCGGGCACCTGTGGGCATTGAGGAGGCTCAGGGTCGGGGAATACACCATCGAGCGTTCCCTTCAGTGGGGGACGATAGAGCGGATGCGCAGGGAGGAGATGGAGGATGCACTGATTTCCATGGGCGAGATGCTCCATTTTCTGCCTGCCATACAGGTGGACCTCAAGGGAAAGGCCGCCATGGCCCACGGCCGGACCTTCACCCTGGTCAATCCCCCGCCTGCGGAGTCCTTCGACAACAATATGCTGGTGCGGGTCGAGGACCCTGACGGCGTGTTCCTGGGGCTGGGAGGGGTCATCCGTTGCACCGAGCATGCCCTCGGCCTCGAGATCAGCATCAAGCCCTCCATGGTGATATCGTAACTGCACAACACTGAGCAATTACGTGATGTTCCCTAAGGGCGCACCAGCCGCACCCGTCGGTCACGTTGCCATCTGCGGCCCATTCAATTTATAATATACGGATGGATGATCACATGAACCATACCATCACCATTGCCTGCCTCCAGATGCCGGTCATCTGGGGCAATGAACACGAGAACCTCGAAAGGGTCATGGAGGCGATCGATGGCCTGCCCGGCGGCCAGGTCGATATGATCTGTCTGCCCGAGCTCTTCACCACCGGTTTCGATTATGCCCTCCTGAAGGGACGGGATCACGGCGTAACGGAGGAGGTCCTCCATGTGCTGGGAGGGAAGGCCCGGTCGAGGAATGCCTACATCCTGGCCGGCACGTTGCCTGAACGGGAGGGGGAGCGGGTGTATAACACCTCCTTTGTCATTGACCCGTCAGGGAAGAAGGTTGCCTCCTATCGTAAGATGCACCTTTTTCCTCTCATGGGAGAGGAGGGGTTTTTTAGCCCTGGGGAGAGCCCCCTGGTGTTCCGCACACCGTGGGCCCGGATCGGGATCGCCGTGTGCTACGATGTGCGGTTTTCGTATCTGTTCCTGAAGCTGGCGCTCAACAGTGCACAGATCATCGTTGTCCCCGCGCAGTTTCCTGCCGCGCGGATCGACCACTGGGATACCCTGCTGAGGGCGCGGGCAATAGAGAATCAGCTCTTCGTGGTGGGGGTGAACCGGACCGGGGAGGACCCCGGGAACCGGTTTCCGGGGCATTCCTGTATCATTGACCCCAATGGGGTGCTTCTTGCGGGTAACGGGGAAGAGGAGGGGTGGATTATCGGCTCCGTCGACATCGGGGAGGTGGAGCGGGCGAGACGCTTGTTGCCTGCGTTGTTTTCAGGAAGAAGCGGGTCGCGGGTGAACAATGCCAAGGAACTTTGTTGAACATGGAGAAGAGGATTATACATGATCAGATTGGATGAAATAGTCATAACTCAGGCCATTATCGACACCTACCACCGGAAGCTGATCGATCATCTGGAGGTGGATGTGGCCATAGTGGGCGCCGGGCCTTCCGGCCTGACCGCCGCCTATGTACTGGCCAAGGAGGGTAGGAAGGTGGCCCTGTTCGAGAAGAGGCTGACCCTTGGCGGCGGCATGTGGGGCGGGGGAATGATGTTCAACCAGATCGTGGTCCAGGACAAAGGGCTCCGCTTGCTGGAGGAGTTCGGGATCCGGCATAAGGAGTTTCAGCCGGGATACTACGTGGCGGATGCAATCGAGTCGGTGGCCACCATCTGTGCGGCAGCCTGCCGTGCGGGTGCAGCGCTTTTCAACCTGATAAGCGCCGAGGATGTGATGTGCAGGGACGACAAGATCACCGGCCTGGTGCTCAACTGGTCGCCGGTGGAGATGGCCAGGCTCCATGTGGATCCCCTGTGCATCCGCTCCAGGTACGTGGTGGACGCCACCGGTCACCCTGCGGAGGTCGTGAAGATCGTGGAGCAAAAATTCAATGCCCGGATCAACACCCCCACCGGCAGGATGGTGGGGGAGAAGGCCATGTGCGCCGAGCTCGGGGAGGAGGAGGTGGTGAAGCACACCGGCCTTGCCTATTCCGGCCTGTATGTGTGCGGCATGGCTGCGAACGCCACCTTCGGCGCCCATCGCATGGGCCCGATCTTCGGGGGGATGCTTCTTTCCGGGCAAAGGGTTGCGGAGCTGATCCTCAGGGAGCTATAATCGCGCCATCCTGCCGTCTGCCTGAGGCCGGCGGCATGAACCCACACCCCCATTGAGGAATGGGATATCGGAGAAGGTGAACAGGTAATGACACAGAGGGAGATGGCCTTGGCGGGAAGGACGAGCCCCCAGGCCAGAGATGTTGCCGCATCGGAGGGCGTCGATCCGGAGGTGCTTCGGGAGCGGCTTGCAGCGGGCAGGGTGGTGATACCCGCAAATCCCGCACACCGGGGACTCACACCCATAGGGATCGGCGAGGGACTGAGGACCAAGGTGAACGCCAATATCGGCACCTCCAGGGACTGCCCCAACATGGAGGAGGAACTGGTGAAATTGCAGGCAGCGGTGGATGCCGGTGCCGACACCCTGATGGACCTCAGCACCGGGGGGGACATTAACGCGGTGCGACGTGCCGTGCTTGACCGATCGCCGGTGCCGGTGGGAACGGTCCCCATCTACCAGGCGGCCATACGGGCGGTTGAGGAGTCGGGCGCCGTGGTGCACCTGAGCGTGGATTCCCTGTTCGAGGTCATCGAGAACCAGGCCAAAGAGGGCGTGGACTTCATGACCGTGCACAGCGGCCTCACCAGGGAGGCTCTCGACCGTCTGGTCATGCAGGGCAGGGTAATGGATGTGGTGAGCAGGGGAGGGGCGTTCCTGGTTGACTGGATGATTTACCACGACAAGGAGAACCCCCTGTATGAGCATTTCGATCGGCTCCTGGAACTCGCCCGCTCATATGACATTACCCTCAGCCTGGGGGACGGTCTGCGGCCGGGGTCAGTGGCGGATGCCACCGACCGGGCCCAGATACAGGAGCTCATCATCCTGGGGGAACTCACCACGCGGGCGTGGGAGGCAGGCGTCCAGGTGATGATCGAGGGACCCGGCCACGTGCCCATCGACCAGATCGAGGCCAACGTGCTTTTGGAGAAGCGTATCTGCGAGGGTGCACCCTTCTATGTGCTGGGTCCCCTGGTGACCGACATCGCCCCCGGCTACGATCACATCACCGCCGCCATCGGCGGGGCGGTCGCGGCAAAGGCCGGTGCAGACTTCCTGTGCTACGTCACCCCATCGGAGCACCTGAGGCTCCCCACGCCCGAGGATGTGCGTATCGGCGTCATCGCCACCCGGGTGGCAGCCCATGCAGGCGACATTGCAAAGGGGATCAAGGGGGCGATGGATGCGGACCGGGCGCTTTCCGAGGCGAGAAAGGCCCAGGACTGGGAGGAGCAGATCAGGCTTTCGCTTGACCCCCAGCTCGCGGAAAGGCTCAGGGATGAGCGGCGCCCCCTGGACAGCTCCACCTGCTCCATGTGCGGGGAATATTGCGCCATACGCCTGGTCAAGGAATACCTGCATGGCAAAGGAAAGAAGGGAAAAGACACGTAGACTCGCCGAATCCTCCCTGTACCTCCTCACCCCTTCCGACATCATCGATCCCGGCATGCTCATCCCCATGGTAATCGAGGCGGTCAGGGCGGGGGCGGACATCATCCAGTTCAGAAACAAGACCGGGACTGCACGTGAGCTTATCGAGACGGGAAGGGCCCTCTGCGAGGCCGTGCACGGGGAAGGCGCCCTTTTCCTGGTGAACGACCGGGTGGATGTGGCCCTGGCTACCGGTGCGGACGGCGTGCATCTGGGACAGGACGACCTGCCCCTTTCCTGGGCCCGCCGCATCCTGGGGAGCGAGGGCGGGGGAATCATCGGCATATCCACCCATTCAATCGACCAGGCCCTGCAGGCTGATGCCGAGGGCGCGGACTATGTCGGGTTCGGCCCCGTGTTTCCCACGCCTGCAAAGTCGGGATATGTCCCCCTCGGCACTGCATTCTTCGATGGGCTCAACAAGAGGCTCGGGATTCCCTACTTTGTCATCGGGGGAATACATTCCGGGAATATCGGACAGGTAAGGGAGGCGGGAGCGCGCCGGGTTGCACTGTGCAACGGGGTGTTCGGGCAGGGGGATGTCGCCGAGGCAACCGCCCTGATCAAACAGCGCCTTCATTCACCATCACCTTCATAAAAGGGAAAGAGCGATGATACCATGCGCCCTCACCATAGCAGGCACCGATCCCACCGCAGGTGCGGGAGTCCTTGCGGACATCAAGACATTCGCCGCCCTCGGCGTGTACGGGGTGTGCGTCGTCACTTGCATCACCGCCCAGAATGCCTCCGCCTTTCATGGGGTTCACCCTGTTCCCCATCGTTTTGTGAGGGCGCAGCTCGATGCCGTGCTGGAGGATTTCCGGGTGGATGCATTCAAGGTAGGGATGGTGTACCAGCCGGAGACCATACAGGAGATCGCCCGGCTCATCCATAAAGGGGGGCTGAGAAACCTGGTACTCGATCCGGTTGTTTCGGCAAGCTCCGGGGGAGCGCTTCTTTGCGAAGGGGGAATCGATGCACTGCGGAGGGAGCTTCTCCCCCTCGCCGCTGTCGTCACCCCCAACCTGCACGAGGCCGCGCTTCTTTCGGGCAGGAACGTCAGGGATTGCGATGACATGCGGGAGGCAGCCCGGAGGATTCACGGGATGGGACCGCGCTTCGTGCTCATCAAGGGAGGACATCTGAAGGGAGGGATCCACGATCTGCTCTACGACGGCAACACCTTTCTGGACACCCCCCTTGCACGCATACCGGGGGAGGTACGGGGTACGGGATGTACCCTCTCGGCCGCCATTACTGCCGGGCTGGCACGAGGGCTGCCTGTTGCCGAGGCGGTATGCAGCGCACAGGAATACACCCGGCGGGTGATCCGCGATTCGATTCCCGGACAGCATGGCCCCCGGTATCCCAGCCATTTCCCTCTTCCATAAAAAACCGATGGGACGAACAAAAGGCATGCTCTCACTGTATGCAGCAGGGTATCCAAAAAAGTAAATATCCGTATCGTAACGAGGCACGCATCGTGGCATTGGACCCGAACTGATTAGAAAAAGCGGATAAAGGGTAATAATCGAAGGGGTCAACAAGGCACAATCGAAGGAGATACCATCATGCAGATGCTTATCGTGGTTTTGATCGGGCTCGTGGCAGGGACATTCGGCGGGTTTTTGGGGCTCGGCGGGGGAATCATCATGGTGCCCGCCCTGATCTTCCTCTTCGGCATGACTCAGCATCAGGCCCAGGGGACGGTCCTCGCCACCATGGTCCCTCCTATCGGCCTCCTTGCCGCGTTGAAGTACTACTATGCGGGAAATGTGAACCTGCGGATGTCCCTGTTCCTGTGCCTGGGATTCTTTGTGGGTGGGCTGCTGGGTGCGTACGGCGCCCATCTTCTGTCCGGACCCATGCTCAAGAGGGTCTTCGGGATCGTGCTCTTGGGCATCGCACTCCGACTGATACTGGCGGCATAGGATCCATGGCGGTATAATCACGTGGTCGTTTTTGGAAACCCTTTAACCCACAGCGAAGGAGGTCAACATGCAGATCCTGGTGATGTACCATTCAAAGACCGGTCATACCAAGAAACTGGCTGAAGCGATCGCACAGGGGGTCAGGGATGTGGCGGAAGTCACCTGTGTGGTGAAGCAGGTGACCGAGGTGACCAGGGAGGATTTCATTTCGTCCGACGGCATCATCGCCGGTTCCCCGGTCTATTTCGGGTCCATGGCCGCGGAGCTCAAGGAGGTGTTCGACAAGTACGTGACGGTCAGAAACCAGATGGGGGATAAGATCGGAGCTGCCTTTGCCACGGCCGGGGATCAATCGGGAGGGAAGGAGACCACCATGATCTCCATCATCCAGGCCATGCTGATCTACGGGATGATCATCGTCGGGGATCCGCTGGACGCCACCGGCCACTATGGGGTCTCCTGCACCGGCGCCCCGGATCAAAAGGCCGCTGCCAATGCAGCGAAGCTGGGCAAACGGGTTGCCTCCCTGGTGAAGAAGATAAGATAAATTCGCGATAATCCTCACGGCTGCGGCCTGTGTCTATGGAATTGATTTCTCAGGATATCCCTGCCCGGACTCTTCACCTTGGATCATGTCACAATCATGGACTCAGCCTACGGTTCTATAATACTAATTCCCAGTTGCTTTATCCCCTTATCATAGGAAAACAGTTCTTTTTCTCCACTGAATTCCATATTCGCGACGAGATAGCAATCTATGATATCTCCCGAATGAATTTCCCAGAGCTCAAGACATCGCTCTATGATCCGTTTATTTTTCATATGAAAACCCTTTAGGGAAAGTATCCTTTTCACACCTTCGATAATCTCCGTCTTATTGATTTTATAAAAGCTTTTTAGAACGAATATAACCTGGAAAAGGACTATATCAAGGCATTCCGCCTCTAAGGTTCCATTTTGCATGTCAAGAAAAAAATCCTTTAAACCCTCTGATTGGGAATCCCTTTTTTCTACAAGATATCGGATGATGATATTTGTATCTAAGTATTTCACCTGAAGATCCCATTCAAGTATTTTCATCCCCTTTTGTGAATCGGGGATTCATGAGTCCATCATTTATACCCTTCGGTAAAACCCTTTTCCGTGGCTTCTTTTATCTTTTGCTCCGTAAGGATCTTTTTCTTTTTATACTTGTTGAAGATTCCCTGAAGTTTTTCTATGCCCAGATCCTCCTTAATGGGAATGATTTTTATTCCGTCCTTTTCTTCGATTACATCCACCTTTTCACCAATCTTAATTCCATATTTTTTTCTTAGGCTTACGGGGATAACGACTTGACCCTTATTAAATACCTTTGCGTGCATGTGTCGGTCTCCTTTGTTATACTTACTAGTATAACAAAAATCATAACCCTGTCAAGAACGTGTCCTTTTTTGTCTCTATCTCCTATTTTTGACCCCTCAGGCAAGGTGAGATGTTCTTATCACGATACCCCGGAGTCCAGGGAAACCGAATCGCATTCGCGTCTATTACTATGTAAAGGGAACATGTTTTCGGATCACCGTGTGAAGGAACTACATGCATGTATTTTCCGTTGTTTCTTTAGCAACGGAGCAACATCACGACAATGGCCATCAACGTTTAGGCAGGTATTGATCATATCCGACATGATATGTTCACACGTCCGATTCCGGCAATACCGGGGGGAGGGAATCATGATAATTTTGAGATTATAAGTTCAGTGCTGAAGGCACATCGTATGAGGTTTAATGAATTGTATCTAAAAGGAGGGAGCACCATGAAAAGGGAACATATTTTCGAGAATAATTTTAACAGATTCATTGTCTATTCTGTATGCATAATTGTGACGTTCATATCCTTTTTGGCATTATCCTCGAATATTTCTGCACAGGATTACAATTTGTCTTACCTGCAGCATGAATGGGGACTGTTGCCGGTGATGTCGTATCAATATTCCCCTACCGATGTAGTTTTTGATTATGATCAGTACATTTCCCGGGTGGAACCTTTGAATCCAGGGATGGCAACGGCGCTATATACATATTCCCACTTGTCCGGCGCAGGTCTGCAAAACACATATCTATACAATGTGTATACGAATCCTGGTGTCTCAGCAACTCCGGCTCGGTTACGCAACACGGTTTTTGAATTCTGGATGAATACCGGCGGGCAATCAGGCAATCCCGGTTCCGGAACGAACATCTGGTTTCCTCAATCACCTAGTCGCAGCAAACCGTCTCCCTCACCCCGAATGCCGTTTCCGATTCCTGATTATTGGGGTTTCTCGGCGTCTCCGATCGGGCCGAGTATATATATGGATACCACATGGACTTCAATAGGAGGAGGCCTTTCCTCTCCTCCTGTTGGTCTGTGGTCTCCACAAGGCGGCTACGGTCTGGGGTTTATGAGCGGCATATCCTTTTAATCTCTATCAGCGCAGGCAGGATGGCAGGGCTTGGCGCGTTCGGAATGATATCGGATGTTGATTAAGAATTTAAAACAAGTGGGTCCGGACGGGTATACAGCGGGGTGTATGCAATTGCGCATCGTGATAATGAGGTAAAATCCCGATGGCCTTATTGACCGGCAGCCTCCTGGTAAGATTTTTGAGGGCGGCGGATGTTTCGCCGCCCTCTCTTTGTTTTTATTTGCGTCGTTTCTCCTCACTCCATGATACCTCCTTTTTTTCGGAAGGTATCCATCGATAATCTTTCCGGACCGGACACCATACATTGAAAAATAAGGAATCGATCGGCTCAAGGGTTCCTGTCAAGGGCTCCCTGTCGTGCCATGGCAATAGAACAATCCATAGATAACGGACGATACTATATGTATCTATTATGGAAGGTTATAGGGCGTATGCCCGCAATGCTTCACCTTTCCATGGGAAGGAATCATGATCCTTGATGGCGGCCCATTTATTGTTGGAATTTCAATTGATAATCCGCGCGATCTATTGAACAGGAGTATGTCATGAATGAGCAGGAAAACCCTACACCCGGTATCCTCGGAATATGGAGCAACATGAAGCTCATACATAAGCTCGCGTTTTGCAATATCGGCTTTAT
>JBLIRP010000108.1:0-10928 GCA_049472355.1 bacterium
TCAATACCTACGGCACCGAGTATCTGCATCGATTGATCGCGCATCTGCTCCAGGGGCAAACCCCGGCGCAGGCCTTCTACAGCGTGTTTGGGATCACCCTTGGAGGATTCGAAAAAAACTGGCATGTATATCTGCGGCGCCGCTACAACTGGATCCCCTTCCTGACCAGCGGCATTGCCCTGTGGTTTCTGGTAAGCCTCCTGACCCTCGGGATCTACCTGTACAAACGCAGATTGGCAAAAAAAAGGCTTGTGCTGTGGGATATCGAAGACCATATCGATTCCCTTTTCTCCTGAGGAAACCATCCGGACGGTCACGATAGGGAATTTGAACCCTCCAAAAGAATGGAGAAATATCCCCTTTTTCTCCATTCTTGAAAAACGGCAAAACCTCGTTATAATTATAGTGTAATCATGGTGACACATTCGATCAATCATCAATAAGGGATCAGGGATGAGCGAAAAGGACGACGTTATTCAAGGACCAGGCTTCACCATTGTCGATCGAAGGATTGGGGCGCAAAAATCCACAGAGGGACCCAAGCAGGACAGGGACGCCTCCTCGGAAAAGCAGAAGCCATCACGAGAAAAGGCTGAGACCAGGAAGGGAGAGGAAAAGGAACAGACCCCCCTGCCCGAGGTTGATTTTCCCTCCTTTATCATGTCCCTTTGCACCTCCGTGTATATTCACCTTGGCGAAATTCCGGACCCGACCACGAACCGGAAGGAGCCCAACCTTCCATTGGCAAAGCAGACCATCGATCTTATTACCATGCTCAAGGAAAAGACCGAGGGCAACCGAACCGAAGATGAGGATAAGTTCCTCGAAGAGATGCTCTACTCTTTGAGAATGAGATATATCGCAGTGTCACAGAAAAGGCCGTAAGAGGGGAAAGGGACACCGAGTTGCTTCCGGGGCGTTCGGGCGGACCTGTTATAGTATAACATTCTGATAAATTTGAGTTTTCAATCTTCCTTGCCTGAATTCCATTTCCTGTATATGAAATGATTTGCATATATTCGGCAAAAATCGGCCCATAGAGACCCGATTATTGAAAGAACCAACAATAAAAAAAAGAAGATTCTTTTGTGTTGAGTAAATATTATAAAGGGAGACTGGACCCACTTCTGAGCGGTGTGGTTAAGCTACTTCCTGATCACAGGCTGGTTCCCACCATTCTAACCCTTACCGGTTTATTGTTTAGTCTTTTGACGGGCATTTTTTTTGCATTTAATCGTATACGGATCGGCGGGGTATGTATCATTATTGCCGGGCTGTTTGATATATTGGACGGCACCTACGCACGAGTATTGGGCCGGGCCTCATCATTCGGGGCGTTCATCGACTCCACCTCCGATCGGTACGCTGACATGCTCATTGTAAGCGGCCTCGGGGTGATGTTTGCGCGCAGATCAGCAGTGGGTTATCTGATTCTCACGCTGGTCACGATGATCGGCTTTGTGATGGTGAGTTACACAAAGGCGAGAGCGGAATCCATAATCTCCCGGTGTGATGTGGGAATCATGGAGCGCCCGGAACGGGTTATCCTTCTTGCCTTGGGCGCCTTGACGCTCCAAGTTGCCACGGTTTTATGGATACTCGCCGGTTTGACCCACGTTACCGTTCTGCAAAGAATATGGTATACGTACCAAAAAACTGAGGTTGAAGGGATGGGGTTCAAGGAGGAGGTCGTCTGAAAGGTTATGTACGCACTCAATGAAGAAGATATCGAAGAAGCCAGCGAGGAGTATGAAGAAAAATTGCTCGAGCACATCGAGTATGAACACGAGGAACTTGCAAACCAGGAAAGCGATCACCAGATAAAATTATACCTGAAGGAAATCGGAAAGGTATCACTGCTCACCAGGGACCAGGAAAAGGATTTGGGAAAGAGGATCGCCGAAGGGGATGAAAGGGCCAAGTCCGAGTTGATCGAGGCAAACCTCCGCCTCGTGGTCAGCATTGCGAAGAAATATGCAAACAACGGCCTTCCCTTCATGGACCTGGTGCAAGAGGGCAATATCGGCCTGATCAAGGCGGTTGAAAAGTTCGATTACCACCGCGGCTGCAAATTCAGCACGTATGCCATCTGGTGGATCAGACAGGCCATAACCCGCGCCCTTGCGGATAAGGCCCGCATCATACGCATACCCGTTCACACCCTGGATGCGATAAAATCCATGCTCAAGGCCCACCAGCGCCTTTTGCAGGACAAACAAAAGGAACCCACCCTGCAGGACATCGCCGATGAAATGGGGGTGGGCATTGGCAAGGTGCAGGAGCTTTTGGGCATCATCAAGATCCCCATATCGGTGGAAACGCCCATCGATGAATTCGGCAATTCATGCCTCTCCGATTATATCGAGGACAAAAAAGGGGCTTCGCCCATCGAATGGGTCATCAGGCAGAACCTGGCCGAGGAGATTCAGCATATCCTGGACACCCTCTCCGAAAGGGAAAAAAAGATACTGGAGATGCGATTCGGCATCGGTTCCAACAAGGAAAAGACCCTCGAAGAGATAGGCAGATATTTTCAACTGACGCGTGAACGAATCCGCCAGATAGAGGAAAATGCACTTCAGCGGCTTAAAAAGCCGAACAGCGTCCATCCGCTCCTCGATTTTGTGAAAAACTCTTGACTGCGCCGGCCATCTTCTCCGGAGTGTTAGAGAGGCACATCTAAGGGGTTGTTTTTTCCCTCCGCATAATGTACTATATTTATGCATTATCCCCGAAAGGCAGTAATTTCGTAGAACGATTTGTCAACCTATCCCTGTGCTGATACAATCCATTGACTGTACGATAGTGAAATAAAGTTAGATTTTAGGGGCACGTGGTGCCCGGACATACTGATTGATACAAGGAGGACAGAATGTCACCCAGAAGACGCTGGATACCGATACTCATTATCCTTTGTCTTGGTTGTTTCATTGGCGGCCTCATCGTTGCTGCGCGGATCAATGTGACCCCGCAGAGCATGGCCGTCGATGTTGCACCGGAAGAGGGCACTGTTGAGGATCTCTCGAATAATCAAATCATCTCCCCCTATACCTTCGTGGAAATCGCCAAACGGCTCAACCCCGCCGTGGTGTATATCAGCTCCACGCAGGTGGTCAAGGGATTCCAGAACTTTCATGCCCCGTTCAGGGACCCGTTCAGGGATTTCTTCGGTGACGACTTTTTCGACAAGTTCTTCGGGATGCCCAAGGGAGAACTCAAGCAAAAAAGCCTCGGTTCAGGCTTCGTCATCGATAAGGAAGGGTATATCCTCACCAATAATCACGTGGTGCGTGACGCCGAGGATATCCTGGTCACCCTGGACAACGGCAATGAATACCAGGCCAAGGTTATCGGCAAGGATGACGACATGGACGTGGCCCTGCTCAAGATCGAGGCCAAGGGGACACTGCCCGTGGTTGAACTCGGGGACTCGGACGTCTTGCAGATCGGGGAATGGGTGGTTGCCATCGGCAATCCCTTCGGGCTCGAGCATACCGTTACCGCAGGGATCGTCAGCGCCAAGTGGCGCACCATCGGCCAAGGGCCTTACAATTCATTCATACAGACCGATGCCTCCATCAATCCCGGCAACAGCGGCGGCCCCCTGTTCAATATCAAGGGAGAGGTGGTGGGAATCAACACCGCGATTGTCGCCGAAGGGCAGGGAATCGGTTTTGCCATCCCCATCAACATGGTGAAGGATGTCCTGGAGGACCTTAAAACCGAGGGGAAGATCAAGCGGGGATGGCTCGGGCTGATGATCCAGAGGGTCACCCCCGGCCTTGCCGAATCCTTCGGCCTCAAGGAAAATAAGGGCGCGCTGGTTGCGGAGGTGGTGGAGAAAGGGCCTGCTGACAAGGCGGGGGTAAAGCGGGGGGATGTCATCATCACCTTCAAGGGAAAGGAAATACGCGAGTACACGGACCTTTCCCGGTATGCAGGGCTGACCAGGCCGGGCACGAAGGTGACCATGGAGCTTTTTCGCGACGGCGAGAAGATGGAGATAACGGTCAAGCTGGGCGAATTCGGCGAAAATGGCGGGGTGTCGATGGCGGAGCGTGAAGAAAAGGCCATGGGCATGACCGTTCAGGATATCACCGAGGAATTGGCCAAGGCATTCGATCTCGGAAGGACCGAGGGGGTCCTGGTCACCGATGTAACCCCGGATTCACCTGCGGAAAAGGCGGGGATCCAGCGGGGGGATGTCATCATCGAGGTGAACCGGAAAAAGATCGCCGGCGCCAGGGACTTTCGCAAGAGCCTGAAATCGGCTTCGAAGGGCACGGTGTTGTTCCTGATACGCCGCGGTGAAAATCTCCTCTATGTGGCAATCAGCAACTGATACCATGATGAGGTGAAGCACCTCTTGACAAGAAAAAAATTTTTTCTATAATTCTTTTCTTGTAGCCTTCAGTTGATTTATAAAACGGAAAAATAAAACGTTATTTGCGGCATCAACGTGAAGTACGGTCTCCCCCCCCCGGATGATAGACCGGGGCAGACAACCGGGATGAACCGAATGCTGAGGGGCGAGACACCTAACGCCTGAAAGGGGCTCAACGATCAAGCCATGATAGAGGTCCAGGAACTACGCAAAAGCTTCGGCCCGAATGTGGCGGTGAACGGCGTATCCTTCGAGGTGCAAAAGGGGGAGATATTGGGCTTTCTGGGTCCGAACGGGGCAGGAAAGACAACCACCATGCGCATCCTCACCTGCTACATCCCGGCGGATTCGGGAACCGCCAAGCTCGCAGGATACGATACCTTCAAGGATTCCATCGAGGTGAGAAAAAGGGTGGGGTACCTCCCGGAGAGCGCACCCCTCTACCTCGACATGGGGGTGGTCGACTACCTCACCTTCATCGCCACCATTCGTAACATCCCCAAAAACAAGATAAACGGCAAGATCAAGGACATGATCCGGGTATGCGGTCTCCAGCGTGAGTCGCACAAGTACATCGGCCAACTCTCCAAGGGATACCGCCAGCGGGTGGGGCTTGCGCAGACCCTCATCCACGATCCCGATATCCTGATTCTGGATGAGCCGACGACCGGTCTCGATCCGATCCAGATCATCGAGATCAGGGAACTCATCAAGGAAATCGGAAAGGAAAAGACGGTCATACTCTGCTCCCACATCCTCTCCGAGGTCCAGGCCACCTGCGGGAGGATCATCATCATCAACAAGGGAAGGCTGGTAGGAAGCGGTACCCCGGAGGAGCTGGCGGACCAGGCCAAGGGAAAGGAAACCGTGTTCATGAGCATCCGCGGCCCACTGCCGGCAATCCTCGAAATCATCGGCGGCATGAAACATGTGGTCGAGGTCGAATCGCTCGAGCCGGAGGGGGCGGAACAGGCCGGCGACAAGGAGATCCATGCGATCGTGGTCAGGGCGAACAAGGGAAAGGACATCAAGGAGGACCTCTTCAGGTGTGTGGTGGAAAACGGGTGGTCCCTGTCGGAGCTACGCGCGGAATCCGTAACCCTTGAGGATGCATTCAAACAATTGACCTGTCAGGAAGAGAGCGTATGAGAAATATCATCGCCATTTTTAAAAGGGAGTTCCGGGCCTATTTCGATTCACCCATTGCCTACATCTTCATCACCGCCTTTTTGGTCATCAGCATGTGGATCTTCTTCAAGGGATTCTTTCTGATCGGGCAGGTGATGATGCGGGGATACTTCAGCCTCCTCCCCTGGCTCTTTCTCTTCTTTGTCCCCGCGGTGACCATGAGACTCTGGGCCGAGGAGAAAAAGCTCGGCACGATCGAGGTGCTCATGACGCTCCCGGTGAACGATCATGAGGTGATCCTCGGCAAGTATCTCGCTGCATATCTCTTTCTCGGATTGACCATACTGTTGAGCATTTCCCTTCCCATTACCCTGGCGATCCTCGGGGAGCCGGACCTCGGCCCCATCATCGGCGGCTATGTGGGCGCCATGCTCATGGGGGGCGCCTATCTGGCCATCGGCCTTTTTGCCTCCAGCCTGAGCGAAAACCAGATCGTGGCGTTCATTCTGGGAATCGCGTTCTGCTTCGCCCTCTTTATCATCGGTGAAAATTTCGTCCTCCTTGCGGTCCCCTCCCGGCTTGCCGCACTGCTATCACAACTGGGACTGGGGAGTCATTTTGAAAGCATAGGCCGCGGGGTCATCGACACCCGGGACATCGTCTACTATCTGTCGGTAATCGGTTTCTTCCTATTTCTGAACATACGTTCGCTGGAAAGCAGGAAATGGAGCTAAGACCGTGAGCATGAAAAAGATCGGATACGGCACCCACGTGGTGCTCTATACCCTGGTGGTACTGGCCATTCTGGTGGCCGTCAACTATATCTTCCAGGCCGTCTCCTACCGGCTGGACCTCACTGAAAACCGGGTGTACAGCCTTTCAAAGGCGACCAAAAATCTCCTCAAAGGACTCGATGACGTGGTGAGCATTCAGGCCTATTTCAGCAAGGACCTGCCTCCCCAGTTGGTGGAGCTGCGGCGGGACGTCAGGGACATACTGGATGAATATGGCGCCTATGCGGGGACCAACCTTTCCATCGAATTCATCGATCCCGAGGATGACCCGGAACTGAGCCAGAGGATGCAGTTCATCGGCATTCCCAAGGTACAGGTCAACATCTTTCAGAGGGACAAGGCGGAGGTGGCCAATCTCTACCTGGGCATGAGCATCATGTTCGAGGACCGCAAGGAGGTAATCCCCGTCATTCAGAACGTAACCAACCTCGAGTACGATCTCACCTCGGCCATTCTCAAGGTGACGAAAAAGGAGCCCGAGGTGGTCGGCTTCGTGTCGTGGAAACAGGACCCCGACCGGCGGCAGCAGGACCCCTACATGCAGATCCAGATGGCCCTCCAGAAACAATACGACGTGCGCAATATCAACCTGAGCCCCGGTCAATCGGTGCTGGAGGACATCGACACCCTGGTGCTGGTGGCGCCGGAGGAGGTTGACGAGAAGGAGCGCTACCTCCTGGATCAATTTCTCATGCAGGGAGGAAAAGAGGTATACCTGGTGGACATGGTCAGGCTGCAGACGGGAAGACAGCTTTCTGCGGAAAAGGTGACCACCAACATCAACGAGATGCTCGTGCATTACGGGGTCAAGGTGGAGCCGGACCTGGTGCTGGACCGGTCCAATTCCATGGCGGCGTTCAGCGGCGGCTTCTTCCATTTCCAGCTCCCCTATCCCTTCTGGCCCAAGATCGTCAAGGACGGCTTCGACCAGTCCCACCCGATGGTGAGCAAGCTGGAGTCCGTCAGCATGCCCTGGACCAGCTCGGTGAGGCCCCAGGAACAGGTCATCCAGGATAAAGGACTTCAATTGACCGTGCTCGCCCAGACCACCCCCCATGGATGGACACAGAAGGGACGATTCGACCTGAATCCACAGCAGCGCTTCGACTTTCAATCCATCACCTTCGAGCGGGTCCCTTTGGCAGCCATGGTCTCCGGATTCTTTGAAAGCTTCTACAAGGAGCGCAAGGCGCCGATCGATGGTACGAACAAGTTGGATGTCTCCGCCCAGGAGACCCACCTGGTGGTGGTGGGGAATTCCCGCTTCATCCAGGACGACTTTCTGGGACGATTCCCTGAAAATGCCACCTTCTTTCTCAACATCGTTGACTGGCTGACCATGGGGGATGCGCTCATCGGCATTCGAACCAGGCAGAAGACAGAACGGCCGTTGCCCGAACTGTCCGAAAGCAAAAAGGCATTCATACGCTATAGCAACATCCTGGGTGTATCGATCCTGATCATTATATTCGGATTGGTGAAGCTCTTTCTCAAACGAAAGACGAGGGTCGTTGCCAATGAACTATAAAAAAACCGTCATTCTCATCATATTCCTGTGTATACTGGTCGGCATCGCCTATTTCATGAACCGGCCCGCCAAAAAGGCGAAAGAGCCGGCACTCTTTCCCGGGTTTGATGCGGAAAAGGCCGTGGCCATTCGCATTAACGGTGAACGCGGCATGCTCACCCTCTCCAAGGTGGACGGCCGATGGATTGCGGTTGAGCAGGACAACCTTCCCGCGGACAACGATCAGGTAAAACAGGCCCTCCAGACCATTGCCGAGATCGACCGGGACAACGTTGTATCCAGGAATCCCGATAAACAGGGAATATTCGAGGTTGATCCGAACAGCGGGTTCGAGGTCCTTGTGCAGGGTGAAGGTGACACCCCACTCGCCCACTTTTACATAGGAAAAAATGGACCTGATTTTATGAGCACCTATGTTCGTAAGGCCGGCAGCGACGAGGTCATCCTGTACAGTGGGTTTCATTTGAAATCCAGGTTTGACAAGCCTGCCGATACCTGGCTGGACAGATTCGTCCTCCTCGTTCAGGAGCCCGATGTGGACCGCATTGAATTCAGCACACCGGATGGCTCATACAGTATCGTCCAGGTGCGTGACGAGGGAAAATGGCGGATGGAGACGCCGGAAGAGGCCGAGGTGAAGGAGGATATGATCAAGGACATGACCCAGACCCTGTTTAATCTTCGGGCAACCAAGGTCCAGCGTCTGAAGCCCGATCAATCCCTGAAGGAATTCAACATTGATCCCCCCTCCGTGACCATTACCGTGGGCATGGCCGATGAGACCGCAACAACGCTCCTCATCAGCTCGAAAAATGAAAAGACGGAGGAATTCTTCGTCAAGCCCGTAGACCGGGATGTCATCTATACCGTGGGCGCCTTCTCCGTAAACAAGCTCAACAAGAAATGGCAGCAGATCAAGGACGAAGCCCCGCCTCCCCCGCAGGAATCCGTACCAGCCCCTCCCGAAGAGAACACGTAACGCCCCTGTTATGTTGGCCCCGGCGTTCGTGCGGCCTGCGGTTCAATCCGGGTATCGAACATGCAGCGGCATTATGGACTCGCCACAATGAAACTCCCTGCATACCTCTGCAACTTGATTCACAGGTTGCATGCCCGTCCGGCGGCAACACAACTCCCGCCTCATTCCCTTCACCAGTAGGCACCGCAATCCCCCCCGGGGTGTACAGACCTGATCTGCGGTATATATCTTGCTTAAAATAAAGAAGATATCGGGGTATAGTGTATCAATCATACATACTCCACCATTGTCTTTTTTGGCTCCATATGGTATATTAACTATATAAATTCAATAAGATAATAATTTAATGTTCAGGGCGACCTTCCGCGATCATGGAGGAGGATGATTGCCCTGAACATGCACTGCGATTCTTCACGCATCGATTATGTGTGGAGCCGTTGGAGCGGAGAACGGATTCTGTGCGTAAATGACCAGGGCGGATAGAAGACGACGCGCCTGCAGTTTGGTTAGGGAGTGAACGGAATGAGAAGATTCGGAAAAATCAAGCTATGCTCCATCCTGAGTGTATTCCTTGTCCTTGCCATATGTCTTTGCGTGGTCCAGGGCATACTGAGGGCATCCGATACCCAGATCTCCATCAGAAAGGAAACCGGTTTTCCCCTTGCCCCGGACCCCAATGAGGTCTACGACCACATCATGATGAAAATCAGGCCGTATGACAAAAACTTTCGTCTCGCACTGAGCATGTATATGGATAACGGGGAGTACCTCTGGATTTACTATACACCGACAAATGTCCAGCCGTACCAGGATTACGAGGGAGGCCCGATCCACGCCGGGCTCAATGCCACATTTACTGCAAAGCAATGGAACCTGATCACCCTCGATGTGGGGGTCACCCTCGAAGAGGGCCTCGTCCTCCCGGAATTGCGGTCAATCCAGGAGATCGAACTGGTGGGCAACCGCTACGATCTCGCCTATATCATCGCCTTCCGGGAACTGCCTGACGGCAGCAGAAGCAACATCATCATAGACGATTTCAGCCTCCCCGGGCAAAACCTCACCACCCGGGGATGGAAGTCAGGCACCATAAATTATTTCAGCATCGCCTTCGATTCCGATATGCGCGGCCACCTCAAGGCGGAATATACGCCTCCGTCCACCGATGACGATTCGGACGATGACACTGAAGAGGATGCGAATCAACCTTACTACTATTACGGATATCCCTATTACAGCGGCTACTACGGAACCGGCTACTACGGCGGCGGCTACTATGGGAGCGGTTCCTACGGGGGCGGCTATTACGGCGGTGGATACTACGGCGGTGGCTACGGAGGTTACTACGGCGGTGGCTATGGCGGCGGGCTCTACGGCGGTGGCTATTACGGCGGCGGCTATTACGGCGGTGGGCTCTACGGCGGCGGGCTCTACGGCGGCGGCTACGGAGGTTACTACGGCGGTGGCTATTACGGCGGCGGATACTACGGCGGGCTCGGCCTCTATGGTGGGCTCTACGGCATGGGCCTCTATGGCGGGCTTGCAAGTTACTACGGGGGCCCCATCGGCATGGGAGGCCCCTTAGGGCTCGGTATCGGAGGGCTTGGCTGGCCCTTTATCTGATCCCCCCAAACACGCACACCCCAGTCCGGTAAAAAGAATGATTCTTGCATAGGTACAGGGTGACATATAGTACCGGAGGGGGGAAAATCGATGCGTATTGTGCCACGCCATGGGCACCGTGTTCTCATCATTCTCATACTATCCGTCCTGTTCCTCCCCTTTTCGGCACGGTCACAATTTCAGCCGCCCTTTTTTTCGCCCGGATTCTATAATCCTTTATTCGCACCTCGGACGACGCCGGCATTACCGGCGATCACCCTCATCAGGGAGTTCCCTGCCGGGCAGATCAACCAGGACCATGTCTCTTTCCTTCTGAAGACATCTTCACCCCTGAGTGTTATTCTGGATATATCAAGCCAAGGGGGGCAGTTGCTCCGAATCGAGATGATCCCTGAGAATACGGAAAATCCGCCCATAGCCCAGGGAAACCGCATCCTTGTTCCGGTAGGGAGCGAGAAGATCGACGGGGCATGGCATGAATGGCTGTTGAGC
>JBLIRP010000109.1:0-10708 GCA_049472355.1 bacterium
ACGCCCTCCGGGAGAAGGGGTTATACCAGAGGCCCCTCATGGTGGAGGTGGCAAAGCAGGGATCGATACAGGGGATGGAGGAGATCCCCAAGGAGATCAGGCAGGTCTTCGTCACCACCTTCGATGTCGCCCAGGAGCAGCACCTCAGGATCCAGGCCGCCTTTCAGAAGCACACCGACAACTCGGTGGCAAAGACCATCAACCTCCCCTACCAAGCCACCATCGAGGACGTGAAGGAGATCTATCTCATGGCCCATCAGATGGGGTGCAAGGGGATCACGGTCTACCGGTACGGGAGCAAGAAGGGACAGGCACTGACCCTGGGCCCCGATATCTCCGTTGACCAGGACACCGACGCCCTGCTTGCCGATGCAAACGACTGCCTCTCCCGCTCCTGCCAGTTCTAATGCTTCCACCTATTGAGCAATTACACAATCCATGATAGAGCTGCGTGACATCCACAAGACCTACCGGCGTATGGGCGAGGCGGTGCAGGCCCTGAAGGGGATCAGCCTGCGGATCCGGCAGCGGGAGTTCCTGACCATCCTGGGGGCGAGCGGGAGCGGGAAGAGCACCCTCCTGAACATCATCGGTGGACTCGACTTTCCCGACACAGGGGAGGTGATCGTGGAGGGGAAGCCCCTCTCGCATATGTCCGACACCGAGCTGACCCTGTTCCGCAGGAGAAGGGTGGGGTACATCTTCCAGTTCTTCAACCTGTTCCCCCACCTCACCGTCAGGGAAAACGTGGGCCTCCCCCTGCTCCTCGACGGCGAATCACCCCGCAAGATCCGGGGCAGGATCGACGAGATCGTTGAAGCGGTCGGACTTACCGACCGGGCGTCGCATCTCCCCAAGGCCCTCTCCGGCGGGGAGATGCAGCGGGTGGCCATTGCACGCGCCCTGATCACCAGGCCGGAGATCCTGCTTGCGGACGAGCCCACCGGCAACCTCGACTCCCAGCGGGGGAAGGCCATCCTTGCCATGATCAGGGAACTCGCCACCCGGTATGAGCGGACCGTGATCATGGTCACCCACGACCGGCACGCAGCCTCCATTGCGGACCGGATCGTGCACCTGCAGGACGGCATGATCGTGGACGACATATCACGGCAGGCCGCATCCCCATGACATTGAACCTCTTCCGATTCTTTACCCTCCCCCACCTCATGCGCGAGAAGGGGAGAAACCTCCTTACCCTGGCCGGCATATGCCTTGGGGTGGCGGTGTTCGTGGCCATCGAGATCGCCAACCAGAGCACCCTGGCCTCGTTCAGGACCTCCCTGGATGCGGTGGCGGGCACGGCCACCATACAGATCGACGGAGGCGCCCTGGGCGTCCCTGAGGAGACCATCGTGAAGGTGATACAGGTGCCCGGGGTGACCCATGCGGCGCCGGTGGTGGAGGCATATCCCCTGGTGAGCGGCAGGGAGGGGGAGATCCTGCTGGTCCAGGGGATCGATCCCCTGCGGGAGGAGGGGGTACGGGACTATATCATGGAAGGGGAGGAGGACTGGGATTTCTCACAATGGGAGGATCTCATCCAGGCGGACGCCATCGCACTGACCACCTCCTTTGCCGCACGGTACGGGCTGAGGCAGGGGGACACCATTACCCTGAACTACAACCAGGTGACACGGCAAAAGACCATCAGGGCGCTCATCGAGGAGAAGGGCCCCGCCCTCGCCCTGGGGGGGAACTTCGCCCTCATGGACATCGCCTCCGCGCAGGAGACCTTCGACAAGGTGGGCACTCTCGACCGGATCGACGTCGTGTCCGCCCCCAATGTCCCCGTGGACGAGGTGATCGGCCGGATCGAGGCGGTCATTCCCCCCGGGCTCCAGGTGAAACGCCCGAGGATGCGCAACAGCCAGATCGAGAAGATCCTCTCCTCCTTCCAGATCAACCTGCGCATCCTCAGCTACATCGCCATCCTGGTGGGCATGTTCCTCATCTTCAACACCCTCAACGTATCGGTCGCCCGACGAAGGCAGGAGATGGCCATCATACGCTCCCTGGGGGGATCGCGTGCGCAGATATACGGCACCATCCTCCAGGAGGCGACCATCCTCGGCCTGGTGGGCTCGTGCCTGGGGGTGGGGCTCGGATTCGCCCTGGCCCGCAGCGCCATCTCCCTGGTCTCCAGGACGGTGACCTCCCTGTACATCCTCTCCGCGGTAAAGGAGGTGGCACTCACCCGGGGGATCGCGGCCATGGGGATACTGATCGGGCTCCTGTGCACCCTGGCATCATCCATTATCCCGGCGCGGCGGGCAAGCGCCATTCGCCCCCACCTGGCCCTGGGCATGGATGCGGCCGTCGATGAACGGCAGGGCGCCCTCCCCTGCTGCAACCTGGCCATCCTGGCGGGGATCTTCTTCCTTGCCGCCGTTGCCCTCTCCCGCCTGGGCATGGCACAATCATCCCCGGTCCCGGGATATCTTGCGGCACTCCTGGTCATATGCGGGTTCACCAGCCTCACCCCGGGGTTCACCAAGGTCGTGGTTACGGTGCTCACCCCGTGTATGGGAAAGGCATTTTCCCTGCCGGGAAGGTTCGCCTCCGTGAACCTCCTGCGGGCGCTCGGCCGCGCCTCCGTTGCCATCGCCGCGCTCATGGCGAGCCTCGCCATGCTCATCAGCATCGCGGTGATGGTGGAGAGCTTCAGGGAAACCGTGCACCTGTGGACGGTGCAGACCCTGAGGGCGGACCTCTACCTGACCACCGCCATCCGGTTCGCCCGGGGCACCGAGGACCGGCTGCGGGGCGAGGTCAGGGACATCGTGCAGGGGATGGATGGGGTGGCGATGACCGATCCCTACCGTTTCGTGTACATCAACTATAAGGACAGCACAATCGGCCTTGCATCGAACGATTTCAACGGCTTCCTGAAAAGGGGAAACATCTGGTTCAAGGAGGGCGATTCCAAAAAAATCCTCACGGAGACGCTGGAGGCCGACGGCGTGCTCATATCCGAAAACCTGGAGATCCGTTACGGGCTCAAGGCAGGGGACCGGATCATCCTCAACACCCCCACCGGCGAGCGCTCCTTCCTCATCCACGGCATCTACTATGACTACTCAAACGACCTCGGGGTGGTGCTCATGGACAGGGAACTCTTCAAAAGGGTCAATAGGGAGGATTACATCAGCACCCTGGGGATTTTCCTGGAACCCGGCGCCGACCGGGAGGCGGTCGCAGCAGCCATCAGGAAGCGGCTGGGTGCAAGTGAGTACATCGTGGTGATGAGCGGCCAGGAGCTCAGGGACGCGGCCATGGTCACCTTCAGGCAGACCTTCCGCATCTTCTTCGCCCTGGAGATCATCGCCATGATCGTCGCCCTCCTGGGGATCACCAACTCACTGCTGATCTCCATCATGAACAGGCGAAGGGAGATCGCCGTGCTGCGCTCCATCGGTGCGCTCAAGGGGCAGGTACGCAGGATGATCGTGCTCGAGGCCGGGCTCATGGGGCTCATCGGCAATCTCCTCGGCATCCTCGCCGGGATCGCCATCTCCCTGATCATGGTGTTCGTGATCACCCGGCAGTCCTTCGGATGGAGCATCCGATACCGGTTCCAGGTGCCCATCCTGCTTTTCTCCATCATCCCGGTGCTCATCACCTCCATCCTTGCCGGGTATTTCCCCGCCCACCAGGCATCGGGCCTTCCCCTGTCGGAGGCGCTGCGGTATGAGTAGGCGTGTCGTGCTGTGCATCCTGCTGTGTATCCTGGCCATACCATTCATAATGACGCCTTCGGGCGTGAGCCCCGAACCATTCTTCAGGCAGGTCCTCCCCGGATACGAGTACGCATTCCCCAGGGACCACTTCTCCCATCCCGCATTCCAGACCGAGTGGTGGTACTACACCGGCCACCTGGGCACCGGGGAGGGAAAGACTTATGGGTACGAGCTCACCTTCTTCAGGACCGGGATCGAGTCCCAGAGAAAACGGGAATCCCCCTCCGCATGGGTGATGAGGGACGTGTACTTCGCCCACCTCGCCCTGTCCGACGAG
Organism: bacterium; assembly: GCA_049472355.1. GTDB lineage: Bacteria > SZUA-182 > SZUA-182 > DTGQ01 > JAFGSM01 > JBLIRM01. The sequence continues at coordinate 4,018 of JBLIRP010000109.1, forward strand.
AACAACAGGGAGTTCCACTATTGGGAGAGGCTCAACCGGAAGGGTCCGGGGCTTGCCGGGGCCGAGGAGGGACAACTCCTGGTGTGGAACGAGAAATGGCGCATCGAGGGTAAGGATGGCGCACACCACCTCGTTGCCGAGGATGCCGGATTCGGCATCGACCTCCTGCTCACCCCGCAGAAGCCGCCGGTGATCCACGGCGAAGAGGGGATAAGCAAAAAGTCGCTTGAACCGGGCCATGCATCCCACTACTATTCGCTCACCCGAATAAGGACGGAAGGGAGCATCACGGTATCGGGAACGCGGCATGCCGTCACCGGGCAGAGCTGGATGGACCACGAGTTCTTCAGCCACACCCTCGCCGAGGATCAGGAGGGATGGGACTGGTTCAGCATCCAGCTCGACAACGACCGGGAGATCATGCTCTACCAGCTCCGGCTCACAGGCGGAGCGATCGATCCGGTATCGAGCGGCACGATCATCGGGCCGGAGGGGGAGGCCCGGCACCTCACCTTTTCCGAATTCTCCATCACCCCGCTTGCTTCCTGGAAAAGCGCCCGAAGCGGTGCGGAGTATCCCTCGGAGTGGGAGGTGAGCATCCCCGGCCAGGGGATACGCCTGCGGGTGCGGCCCACCTTCCCCGACCAGGAGCTCCAAACCAGGCAGACCACCTACTGGGAGGGAAGCTGCACCGTATCCGGCACCTTCCAGGGCGAAAAGGTGAGCGGTGTGGGGTACGCCGAGCTCACCGGGTATGCAGCGTCCTTGTGAGCACGGCAACGTCCTCCTGGTGGCCCTCACCCCTTGCAACACACTCCATACCAAGGGCCTCCAGCTCCCTCACCGCATCATCGACGGAATGGGGAAAGCGGGCGTGCTCCCGCTCCTGAAGGCCGTGCACCCGATTGATGATCCCGAATCCCTCCGGGGTGAAGTCGGCGAGGATATATTTTCCTCCGCTGCGCAGCACCCGAACGGCCTCTGCCAGAATGGGGCGGGGTTCGGGCAGGTGGTGGAGGGCGTTCACCATGAAGACCGTGCTGCACGCTCCATCCGGGAAGGGGAGCATTGCTGCGTCCCCGTACACCAGGTGCACCCTGTGCTCCATGCCGAATGCATGCAGGTTGATCCGGGCAAAGCTGAGGTCCTCGGCCGAGAGATCCAGGCCGATGACGAACGGCGCCCGGCGGGCCAGGGCCAGGGAGGTCACCCCCTTGCCGCACCCTATTTCCAGAACGGGCGTCTCGAAGGGGGAGGCCTGGCTGCAGATGAAGCGCATTGCCTCTTCGCGGTCGTGGCCGCAGGACCGATACACGGCGAGCCGCTCCCGGTACCGGCTGCGATAGCGGGCTGCCTCCTCGCGGTCCATCATGCTCCCTGAGTCGCTGTCCGGTAGTTTCTCAATGATCGCAGATATTCTCGCCGGTCTTGAGGGTGCCGGCAAGGTGCATCGCCACCAACGCCTCCGGTCCCTCGCAGGGAGCGCCGGTGATTACCTTGATGCCGCTCTGGGTGAAGAGATTCTGCGCGCGGCTTCCCATGCCACCGGCAATCACCAGGTGCACCCCACGCTCCTTCAGCCACTTCGGAAGCAGGCCCGGCTCATGCTCCGGGGCCTCCACGGTCTCCTGCTTCAGGATGCGCCTGTTGGCGGGATCCACATCGATGAGGGCGAAGCGCTCGCAGTGCCCGAAGTGCATGGCAAGCTTTCCTTCGGCCACCGGTATGGCGATCCGCAGGGTCCCGGCGTTTGCTTCCTTCTCCACGTGCCCCACTTCATCGCTCGCGGGTGCCTGGGGTTCCTGCATCTCCATGATGGGACGAATGACCCGGTTTAACGCCTTTGCGGTCTCCGTGCGCGGGAAGTGAAAGAGGTAGGGCTTCCCTTCATCCGATGCCTCCACCACCTGGGGATCCAGGGGCACACTGCCCAGGAAATGCACCCCCATCTCGTGGGCCATCTGCTCGCCGCCACCGGTTTTGAAGATCGCTGAGGCGGTGCCGCAGTGAGGGCAGACGAACCCGCTCATGTTTTCCACCACCCCGACGATGGGCACATTGAGCGACCGGCAGAAATTCACCGACTTCCGAACGTCCGCAAGGGCCACCTCCTGCGGTGTGGTCACGATCACCGCATGCACGCCGCCCCCCTCCTCGAGAAGGAGCTGGGCCACGCTGAGGGGCTCGTCCCCGGTGCCCGGCGGTGAATCCACCACCAGGAAGTCAAGTTCACCCCATATCACGTCCTGCAGGAATTGCCTGATGACCCCGAACTTCAACGGCCCCCGCCAGATGACCGGCTCGTTCTGCCCCTGGAGAAGAAGGCCCAGGGACATGACCTTGAGGTTCTCCCCGAAACCGATGGGGATAATCCCGGCATCCGTTGCCTCGATCTTTTTGCCTCCCAGGTTGAGGAGTTTCGGAACGCTCGGCCCGTGCACATCGACATCCAGGAGCCCGGACTTCTTGCCGGCCAGTGCCAGTGCCACCGCCATGTTCACGGCGATGGTGCTCTTGCCCACGCCGCCCTTCCCGGAGAGGACCAAAATCTTGTGCTTCACCCGGGCCATGCGCTCCCGCAGGTCCTCCCCTGCGGGAAACGTGCGCTCCTTCTTCTGCGAATCCCCGGAGGCGCCGCAGGTGCCGGACCCGCATCCGGGTCCCCCGTGATTATGATTGCCGTTAGTCATACCTATACCTCCAAATCTCGAACAGTATGTTCATGCGTATATGATCGTTTTTTTACTTTTTGTCAATGCGTGGCGTGCTGTGATGCGTCCGTTGGTGAGGAGGTTCGGCACCTGTCTGACAGGTACGGGTGATTCGCAATTCACCGTGTATACGACACGACATGGCTCAAAAAGCAGTCCGCCAGCCACATATCCCTGTGCCACCATAAAGGGCTCTGTCATGCAGGTGCCTGCATCCAGACATCATATGGGCCAGGCCCGGCTGTTGAGCAGGCCTGGTGAATGTGGAACAGATATGATAACTGGCGGACCCTCAGTGACGATCAAAGGGGCGATCGCCTATCCTTTGATCATGTGCTCGATTATCATTATCCTCCTTGGTATCAATTTTCCGTTGACGATCAATCAACCGTTATGGCTTCGGAGGGGCACTCATCCACGCATGAGCCGCAATCGACGCATTTTTCCTCATCCACGACGGCGACCTCATCAACGGTGATTGCCTCGGTGGGGCATACGTCAACGCAAGAACCACAGGCGGTGCATTTTTCCTTGTCCACTTTTGCTGCCATTCCTTATTCCTCTCTCGATAGTTGGATTAAACGACCAAAAAACAACGTGCGGCGTTGTAACGACATAGTCATCTTACGTGCATATCACGGTTACCGCACGTGCGTCGTGCGACAGCCATGATCTCTGAACACAGCGCCCCGGCAGCGCAACCCGGGGGGACCATTGCTCACCTCCTTTCTTCCTTCCGTTTACCGTGGGAATAATCCCGCTGTATATTCCAGCATTAAATATAATCATTAGAATAAACAATAGTCAAGAAGGAATCGAAATTTTTTTTATACAGCAGACGGGAACGCGCCGGCACTATGCAATTGAGCTTTATTTTACAGAATGTTATAAACGTCTTCTGATGCCGGTTGAGAATGCGGGCAATGCCCGTATCACCGTCATACCATTCTCCACGTATCCCTTCGGATCGTCAAGCAGGCTATCTTACTGCTGCGTTGGATACATCTGCGGAGGGGAATATGCCCTTTCCGTGCCCGTCGATGGGTATCCTCATTGCAAATGATCGCTATAGCATCTTAAAACCCGGTGCGTCAAAAGGGCGTCGCCGAAAGCCTCTTTGATTCCTGAGGATTGTATTGACACAGGGGTTGGAACATGCTAAAAATCATCTGTTGATCACGGCAATCGGGAAACATGCCGGGGTGGCGGAATTGGGAGACGCAAGGGACTTAAAATCCCTCGGTACTTTGTACCGTGCCGGTTCGATCCCGGCCCTCGGCACTCCTAAAACAATAAATCAGACAATACCGCCAATTCTTATTTTAGCCACTATTTTCAAAGAGGAGTCAAGCCCATGAAGACGTTTAAGAGAATAACCTTCAATCCTCATATACTGGGCGGTCAGGCATGTATTAGGGGCATGAGGATACCTGTCTCTTTGGTTGTCAACCTTGTTGCCAATGGAATGAAAACAGAAAACATAATCAAGGAATATCCAGATCTCGAACCTGAGGATATAAAGGAATCCTTACAATATGCTTCATGGCTGACCAGGGAAGAGATACATCCCGCCATTGGAGCGAAAAAGTGAAATTTCTTGCTGATATGGGCATCGCCCAGTATACCATTAATTGGCTCAAAGCTAATGGTTATGATTCAGTTCACCTGAGGCAAAGGGGATTACAAAGCATTTCGGACACAGAGATTGTTAAGATTGCAAAACAAGAGGAGAGAATTATCCTTACCTGTGATCTGGATTTTGGTGATTTAATGAATGTATAGGGATGTGGCAGATACATTTCGGCTTGCCAGAATTCCCCTGAACTGAGTTTTCCCTTCAACGTTATTGGCAACAATCCCTCCTCCAGAGTCGGCACCTCGTTGACGGGATGGGCGTGAATGCCAATTGAAGGATTGGGCCGGACACGACGGGCGTCCGTCTTTACCTTGGTGCCCTTAAAACGGCTTTGCGGTCCGGTAAGGATGTCTATCTTGACGCTTCCTGCCTGATCGCCTCGGGGCCCGGGTTTTACAAACTGATATTTCTCCGCACCAGGAATAACATGATAGCCAAGCCTATCAATGGCATCGGCGAGTGGTTTTAATTTTGCTGATTGAATGAGCAGTTCCGGCCGCAGATATAAATCAAGGTCATTGGTGGAACGCGGTTCAGGCCATTCACGAAGAAGTGTCTGCACACCCAGTCGGCGAACATGGTCGGTCTTGAGATAGATGCCGAAACCGCCGCCGATGATGAGTTTGATATCCGTGCCTCGGACTTCATGGAGCAGGTCGAGCAGGGCCGTTTGAAGGTCGGGTATCGTGATCATTGCTGCTCTGGCCGAAGATCCTTCAAGAGGTGCGATTTCACCTGTTCGGCGGTCTCCTGGTCACGCTTGTCGCCGGCCATCAGCTCCAGGTACACCTGCACAGGGGATGCCCACCAGAAGCCTCCATCCCGCCTGGCATCGAAGTAGACTGTTTCATCTTCTGTCTCAATGATCTCAAGATTCGGAAAGTGATCCGACTGACTTCCGGACATCCGCTCCATCAGCATCTCCAGACGGGGACTGTAAACAGAGAAAAGATCCCCCCGCTGCATCACTGCAAATTGCGTAACCGATGACGTCCCTGTAGCGACAAGGGGCAGGCCCAACTCTTGCGATTGCTTCAGCAGCAATTCTTTTATTGTTCCGCGTTCTTCCGCTACCTTGAGACGGACTTTCTCCTTGATTTTCGGTGGGACATAGTTCTCACTCAGTTTTTCCAGAAGCTTGTCGGGTTGTAAAAGACGAATTGTATCGTCGCGCTCGACGATCAAATCTTCCTCTAATGCCTTCAACGACTTGGAAACGGTGGAAAGGCTCATCGGTTTTTTATCCCAATGGTTCACCAGTATGTTTCGCCGGTTGATCTCCGAGCAGATATTTTGAACGGTGTCGTAGCCAGAATTCACGAGAAAGACCCTGCCGACCATTGAACTGTTTTTCCTGTAGATATTCTTTATCGGGGCAGAGGAGGAAAAGCGGTTCTTGCCTGCGCTTCGAAATACGGCAAACATGCCTGGCACCACCACCACACCATTTCCGCAAAGGTCGATACCACTGATCATATCCCGTTCGAGTTCCTGTAATTGCGATTCACTGAGGAAGGGCATAATGAGCATGGGCAAGTAATTCTTCGGAAGGTTCGATGATTTCAGAAGGCTAAGCCCATCCTGGAATGCCTTGGGAGTCGAAATGGATTTGCATTCGACAGCGAACCTTACTGTGCTGTCGCGCCATGACACCTCAACAAATACATCGAGTCGATGGTTTCTGTCGGCCTCCGGATGTGCTTCCAAAAAGCGAATATACAGCGGAGGCAATAAAACCTTGCCTCTCCGCAACTGCTCAATTATTTCCTTTTCAGTTGGCATTTTCTTAATTTTTTTCATTTTCCTGAACAAGAAAATAGCATCTTTTAGGAAAAGCTGCAAGTTCTATTGTATGATTTACCTGTTCCTAGTCAAAACTCCATCCGACTCCAAAATGAACTTTATCAAGGGGGTTTTTAGGAATTTATAGACTTCTGATTTACGAATTGATTTCAACCTTCCGGTCAAGCTGTTTTTTTGCGCCATCTTTACTTCAATGGTTAATAATATCAGCCGTTTTGGCGTATCAGTTAAGTCCGTCCCACCAGTTTGTCATGAGCTCCTACTAAGATCCTCATCTTGCTTTAAGATTAATATGGTATAAAATCGTGCATGGATCATATTTTGCAGCCGCACACCGGGGGCATCTGAAAGGTGTGCGGCGTGATGATTGTACCTAATGCATCCGTGACAAAGGTCGTTTCAAGGCCCAACCCATGCACCCGTGAACCTACCCATCGTCCCTGTGAATGTTCCATCTCATCGGGCTTCGATCCTTATGGGGCCAGTTGGTCCTCCTCGGATGCGGACAGGAAGCATCCACCTGCGGAGACCCTGCTGGCAT